>CAMWNQ010000141.1 GCA_947175655.1 uncultured Clostridia bacterium
ATATAATATATAGCGTTTACAATACTTATAATATGAAAGGAATTAAAAGATGAAAATTGAAACACAAGTCCTTCACGAAGGATATTCTCCTAAGAACGGCGAACCTAGAGTTATGCCAATATATCAGAGTACAACTTATGTATATAATTCTACTGACGCTGTTGCAGATGTATTTGATGACCCGACACTTGGTATGATTTACTCCAGATTTGAAAATCCTACTACTGATGCTGTTGAAAAGAAAATTGCAGCACTTGAAGGTGGCATAGCTGCTATGTGTACATCTTCCGGACAAGCTGCTACACTTCTTGCTATTCTCAATATCTGCGATTCCGGTGATCATTTTATTTCAAGTTCTTCTATCTATGGTGGCACTGTAAATCTCTTTGCCTTTACTCTTAAAAAGATGGGTATTGAATGTACTTTTGTTGATGTTGATGCTTCCAAAGAAGATATATTAAAAGAAATAAAACCAAATACAAAACTTATTTTCGGTGAAACTATTGCAAATCCAGCACTTACTATACTTGATATTGAAAAGTGGGCTGATGCTGCTCATTCTGCAGGAATTCCACTTATAGTTGATAATACTTTTGCAACTCCTGTTCTTTGTCGTCCTTTTGAATGGGGTGCTGATATTATTATACACTCAACTTCAAAGTATATGGATGGTCACGCTGTACAAGTAGGCGGTGTTATCGTGGATAGCGGTAAGTTTGATTGGAAAAAATCAGGTAAATTCAAGGGGCTTACTGAACCTGATGAAAGCTATCATGGTATAATTTATACTGAAAAATACCCTGATGCTCCATATATAACAAAAGCAAGAATGCAACTTATGCGTGATTTTGGCTGTTATCCTGCCGCCAACAGTTCATTCCTTCTCAATCTTGGACTTGAAACTCTTGCTGTAAGAATGCCAAGATACTGTGAAAATGCTTTAAAGGTTGCTCAATACATTGAATCAACAGGAAAAGTTAATTCTATCAAATATGCAGGTCTTGAAAGTGACCCACATCACGAACTTGCTAAAAAATATCTTCCTGACGGTGTATGTGGTGTTATAAGTTTTTCAGTAAATGGCGGAAGAGAAACTGCTGTCAAATTTATGGATTCACTTAAACTGGCATCTAATGAAGTTCACGTTGCTGATATCCGTACCTGTGTATTGAATCCGGCATCTGCTACACACAGACAGCTTACAGAAGAACAGCTTGTAGCTGCCGGCATTGACCCTGGTATGATTCGTTTATCTGTTGGTCTTGAAAATGTTGATGATATTATTGCTGACCTTGCTCAGGCTTTTGCTGTTATATGAGGTATTCGGTAAATGGTATATGACAATATTTTAGAAGTAATAGGACATACTCCGCTTATAAAGCTTAACAGAATGACAGATGAAAATTCGGCAGAAATTCTTGTCAAGTTTGAAGGATTGAATGTTGGCGGTTCTATAAAAACCCGTACAGCATATAATATGATTTGTGATGCTGAAAAAAAAGGCCTTATAAATAAAGATACTGTTATTGTTGAACCTACAAGCGGTAATCAGGGAATAGGTCTTGCTCTTGTAGGTGCTGTAAGAGGATACAGAACTATAATTATAATGCCAGATTCAGTAAGTGAAGAAAGACGTAAGCTTGTAAAACATTATGGAGCAGAAGTTATACTTATTCACGATCCCGGAAATATAGGTGATTGCATTGATGAATGTCTCAGAACTGCTATTAAAATGAAAGAGGAAAATCCTAATGTGTATGTTCCTCAGCAGTTTGAAAACAGAGCAAATCCAAAAGCTCATAAATATCATACAGGCGTTGAAATACTTGAACAGGCTGGCAGAGACATTCATGGATTCTGTTCAGGCATAGGCACTGGCGGTACTATAAGTGGTATAGGTGAAGTTCTTAAAGCTCATAATCCTGATATAGAAATATGGGCAGTTGAACCGGAAAATGCAGCTATACTTGCAGGTGGTAACATCGGCACACATTTACAAATGGGCATTGGTGACGGTCTTATTCCGGAAAATTTAAATATGAATATCTATGACAATATATATATTGTTTCTGATGATGAAGCTATAAATACTGCAAAGGATTTATCCAGACTTGAAGGAATTATGTGTGGTATTTCAAGCGGTACTAATGTTGCAGCAGCTATTAAGCTTGCCAAAAAATTAGGTAAGGGGAAAACTGTAGTTACTGTACTTCCTGATACTGCTGAAAGATATTTTTCAACTCCCCTTTTCGATGAATAATATTATTAATATATAAAAAGCAAGACGGACTTTATTTTAATTCAAATAAAATCCGTCTTTTAATTTACTTTTTCTGCATTGATGATACATTTATTCTATTCAAGGCACGTTTAAGTTTGAGTTCAGCCCTTGAAATTTCAGAATCTGTTTTTGCTTGCTTTATTTTATTAAGAGCATCTTCTTTTGAACGGTTTGCCCAGATAATATCAATATCTTCTCCCCATTCAGCGGCCGTCACAATTATCGTTGTAATTTTATTGTATGATACCTTTAAAAAACCATCTGATATAGCGGCATATCTTATATTTCCACCTGTAGTGATTTTTAGTATTCCTGATGGGAGATTAGCAACATAGTTTTCGTGACCTGCAAGTATTCCTACATCACCTTCTGTAGTTCTTACTATAACCTGTTCTGCTTCACCATCAAAAAGAATTTTATCAGGTGTCACTACTTTAAATCTGAAAGCTTTCATTATGCCTCACCTTTTTTTGCTTTTTCAACAGCTTCATCAATAGTTCCGACAAACAGGAAAGCTGATTCAGGTAAATCATCGTGTTTTCCCTCAATAATTTCCTTAAATCCTCTTATAGTTTCCTTTATAGGAACGTACTTTCCTTGCATTCCTGTAAACTGTTCAGCAACAGAGAAAGGCTGTGAAAGAAATCTCTGGATTTTTCTTGCCCTTGAAACAGTGAGTTTATCTTCATCTGAAAGTTCATCCATACCCATAATAGCAATGATATCCTGAAGTTCTGTATATCTTTGAAGAATATTCTGAACTGCTCTTGCAGTATCATAATGTTCCTGACCTACTATTTCAGGAGTTAGGATTCTTGAATTACTTTCAAGAGGGTCAACAGCCGGATAAATTCCAAGTGATGAAATCTGTCTTGAAAGTACCGTTGTAGCATCAAGATGTGCGAATGTAGTAGCAGGGGCAGGGTCAGTAAGGTCATCAGCCGGAACATATACCGCCTGTACGGAAGTAATAGAACCTTTATTTGTTGATGTAATTCTTTCCTGTAAAGCTCCCATTTCAGTAGCAAGAGTTGGCTGATATCCAACGGCTGATGGCATACGTCCAAGAAGTGCAGAAACTTCTGAACCAGCCTGAGTGAATCTGAAAATGTTATCTATGAACAGAAGAACATCCTGACCTTCAACATCTCTGAAATATTCAGCCATTGTAAGACCTGAAAGTCCTACTCTCATTCTTGCTCCTGGCGGTTCATTCATCTGACCATATACAAGTACAGTTTTATCAATAACTCCGCTTTCCTGCATTTCATTATAAAGGTCGTTTCCCTCACGGGTACGCTCCCCTACTCCGGTAAATACAGATATACCGCCGTGCTGATTTGCAACGTTATTGATAAGTTCCTGAATCAGTACAGTCTTTCCAACTCCTGCACCGCCGAAAAGTCCTATTTTACCGCCTTTAAGATAAGGAGCTATAAGGTCTATAACTTTTATACCTGTTTCAAGTACTTCGCTTGATGCAGTCTGCTCTTCATAACTTGGAGCTTCACGGTGTATAGCCCATCTTTCTTTTGTTTCCGGAGCCGGATTATCATCTATAGCATCGCCAAGAAGATTAAATACTCTTCCAAGTGTTTCTTTTCCGACTGGAACAGTAATAGGAGAACCTGTATCCAGTGCATCCATACCTCTTATAAGTCCGTCCGTACTGCTCATAGCAATACAGCGTACAACATCATCACCGATATGCTGTGCAACTTCTACTATAAGTTTTTTATCTCCGTTTTGAATTTCGATAGCATTAAGAAGTTTCGGGAGATTATTTTTAGAAAATCTTATATCAACTACCGCACCTATTATCTGTACGATTTTACCAATATTCTGCATAAAATCCACCTTTTATTTATTATTATTTTATTCCTGAGCTTCCGCACCGCCTACAATTTCAGTAATTTCCTGAGTTATTGCGGATTGTCTTGCTCTGTTATATATAAGTGAAAGATTGCTTATCATTTCTTCTGCATTATCCGAGGCATTTTCCATAGCTATTCTTCTTGATGCCTGTTCAGATGCAAATGAACATACAACCGCACCATATATCAGACCTGCTACATATTTAGGAACAAGTCTGTCAAAAACTTCACCGGCGGAAGGTTCATATCTGGTTACAGAATGCATTGAATCCGAATCAGTGTCAGATATTTTATCAAGAGGTATAACGCTTATATGTCTTGCTTCCTGAAGTAGTGGAGAAACATAATCAGTAAATATAATTTCAACTTTATTTATAGACCTGTGTTTTTTATAAGCATCAATTACAA
>CAMWNQ010000142.1 GCA_947175655.1 uncultured Clostridia bacterium
GTAAAGAGGTCTTTACATTTTTAGTCAAAAGTAATAGGTTGATTTACATTATTTTTTGATATATAATAAAGATGCAAACAAATCCAGAAAGGTAAAAAAATAATGTTAAGTGACAATATCAAAAAATTCAGAAAATTAAAAAAACTCACACAGGAACAGACTGCCGAAAAACTGAATGTTTCTAGACAGACTGTTTCAAAATGGGAATCAGGAGAAACTATACCAGATATTTATAACTGCTGTGAACTTGCAAAGCTTTATGGAATATCTTTAGATGACCTTGTTAATGAGCAGAAATTTTCAAATATCAATCCTAAGGGAAAGTATATTTTTGGCATAGTTAAAATAGATGAAAATAATAAGATTATTATTCCGAAAAAAGCCAGAAAAGTATTCAATCTTTCTAAAGGCGATAAACTGCTTATGCTCGGAGATGAAGAAACAGGTATTGCAATAGTAAAAAGCAAAAGTCTTTTCCAGTTTGCCAATGATATATTGAATTCCAGAGAAATAAATGATAATGAGGACGATATTTGATTATGATAAATGCTATTGAAATAAATAACCTTACAAAGACATATGGTGATAAGACGGCTATAAATAATATCAATCTTTATATTAAAGAGGGTGAACTTTTTGGACTTCTTGGAGTAAATGGAGCCGGAAAAACTACACTTTTAAAAATTCTTTCCTGTATATCGAAAGCTGACTCCGGAAAAATATCCATATATGGAAAAGATATAATAAAAGATAAAAGCGAAGTAAAAAAAATAATAAATATATCCACTCAGGAAACAGCTGTTGCAATGAATTTGACTGTAAGAGAAAATCTTCTTTTTATTGCCGGAATTTATAACTCTGATAAGAAAGCTGGTATCAGAAAAGCAGATTCTATTATTGAAGTATTATCTTTATCAGAAGTTGCAGATAAAAAAGCAAAAGTACTTTCCGGAGGCTGGCAGAGACGTTTAAGTATAGCAATGGCTCTTATAAATGAACCTAAAATTTTATTTTTAGATGAACCAACATTAGGATTGGATATCCTTGCAAGACGTGAACTCTGGAAATTTATATCAGAAATAAAAAAGAAAACCACCATAATTCTCACTACGCATTATCTTGAAGAAGCAGAGGCTCTTTCCGACAGAATTGCTATAATGGTACACGGAGATATTGTTATATCTGGTACATCTCAGGAAATAAAGAAAACTGCCAGTACTGAAAATTTTGAAGAAGCCTTTATAAAAATTGCAGAAAATAATATTTAATAGGAGTTATTTAATATGAGAACCTTAAACTTTGCCAACAGAAATTTAAAAGAATTGTTGCGTGACCCTTTAAGCTACATATTTTGTCTTGGATTTCCAATTATAATGCTTATAATTATGAGCGTAATAAATAAAAGCATTCCACCTCAGGCAAATATGACAATATTTAATATAGACAATCTTTCTGCCGGAATATCAGTATTTGGAATGACTTTTATTATGCTTTTTACAGCCTTACATATTTCAAAGGACAGAAGTAGTGCTTTTCTGATAAGACTTTATGTATCACCAATGAAACCTTCTGAATTTATTATGGGATATACTCTTCCTATCATTCTTATAGCAGTTATGCAATGTTTTATAACTTATATTTCAGCATTTATTATAAGTATTATTCTTGGTTCTTCTTTAAGTATTCCAAATATGCTTATATCATGCATTTTGCTTATACCATCTGAAATAATGTTTATAGGTTTTGGAATCTTATTTGGAAGTATCTTTAACGATAAATCTGCTCCAGCACTCTGTTCAATTGTTATAACACTTTCTTGCCTTTTAGGCGGAATATGGCTTGATGTTGATAATCTTTCGACAGGTATGAAGAACCTTTGTCAAGCATTTCCGTTTTATTATGCGGTAAAAACCGGAAGAATGGCATTATCAGGTAATTATAATTATGATGATATGTTAAAATCAATGATTATTGTATTTATTTATATGATTGCAATATATATTATTTCTATAGTAACTTTTAATTTAAAAATGCAAAAAGACCAGAAATAATTAAAAAAGCAGGAGTTTTAATTCTCCTGCATTTTTTTGTTGTAAATTATATATTTTTATGATATACTATAAATATCGAAATAAATCAAGAAAAGGGCTGATAGTTTTATGAAAAAAATAAGAATTAAATTTCCAGACATGAATCTCAAACCTATAAACTTTGTATTTCTTACAATAGCAGGTTTAATAAATGCATTTGGTATTACTGTATTCCTCTCTCCGGTACAGCTTTATGACAGTGGCATTTCAGGAACATCAATGCTTCTTTCAAGACTTACTCCTGAAAATTTTTCTCTTTCTCTGTTTCTTCTGATACTTAATATTCCGCTTTTTATTTATGGACTGAAAAAGCAAGGAAAATCATTTACTATATATGCGATTTATTCAGTTGCTATATACTCAATAGGTGCATGGCTTATAACAGATGTACTTCCTTTAGACGTGGCAACATCATCACCTTTTGCAAAACACGATTTGCTGTTATGTTCAATATTTGGAGGTGTTATATCAGGAATAGGAAGCGGTCTGGCACTTAAATTCGGTGGAGCTATGGACGGTATAGAAGTTATGGCTGTAATTTTTGCAAAACGTCTGAATCTTTCTGTTGGAAGCTTTGTGATGATTTACAATGTAATACTTTATATAGTATGCGGTGCTGTAACTAAAAGCTGGATTCTTCCTCTTTACTCTATAATTACATATTTTATGGCACTTAAAACTCTTGACTATATTGTTGAAGGTCTTGAACGTTCCAAATCAGCAATAATAATTACCAAAAAGCCGGAACAAATATCAAAAGCACTTTCAGAAGCTTTTGAATGCGGTGTAACAAGTATACAGGCTAAAGGCTATTTTTCAAATGAACCCCGTACAATGATTTATTTTATAGTGAACAGATTCCAGATTGGCAAGATGAAAAATATCATTCACGAAATAGACCCTCTTGCTTATGTCACAATATCAGAAGTTGCTGATGTTTTCAGTTCAAATAATCAAAGCTAAACTTAATATTTTTCACTTAATATCAGTGAAGATATATTATATTTTTCATATGATGTTTTAATATGTCTGTCTTTGCATCTGGCTTCATATACTTCCGGATATGCTTTTGCCAGTTCAAGGACGGCATCATCTGACATTTTAACTATTGAATAAGAATCCAGTTCATCAACATATCCGGATTGGTACATATTTATATTATATTTTGCGATAAGTGATTCTGGTCTTGAAAAACATAAAACTGCAAACATAACTGTAAATATTGTGATACTGTATTTAGCAAAATGAAAGTCAAAGTAAAACTGCTTTATGATTATAAATAAAAATATCACAGCACATAAAATCATAAACCAAGTTGTATATACTCTGAGCGGAGTCAATCCATATTTCTTTATATATAAAGCCATTTTACTTATTTCAGTAGCAATCAGAACAAGCGTGAATATACAGATAACCAGATTATATATTTTAAGAATAACAGGTTTATATCTGCCTCCGTTTTTTACTGAAAAACTTACTGTGCAGATAATTCCAAGATTTATAAGTATTACTATAAAAAGTTCAAAAAAGCCACGTCTTGCATATTCGGAATAGGTATAACCCTCGGGAAGGTTTCCTGAAAATCCTGCAAGAAAATAATTAGCCTGTGATATAAAAAACAATAAATATAAAATACATATTGGAGTCAGTGCCGTATATACAATAATATTATTCACAAATCTGGCACTGACAATCTTATTTGAACATTCTGTTTCGTCAAGCGCATTTATACTGTCACGGCATACATTTGAATATATCATACCAAAAAGATAATATGAACATGGTATTGTAATTAAAATCTGTGGTATCTGCTTAATGATAATTTCTGAATTTATATTTTTGAAAAATCCATTAAGCATTGATTCAAAATTACTGTCTGCTGACATAAGCAGAGATGCAACTATAGCTGTAATCGGTACAGTTATAATAAGTCCAACAATGATTAACACAATATTTTTTCCGAACTGAGATGATTTTAAACCGGATTTTAAAATTTTTGACTGAGTGCCGAATTTTGAAAATGGATAATCAAAAAGAGATTTCATTAATGCAAACGGCAGAAAACGTTCAATACTCTTTTTCTGAGCAGTTACAGAATATATAAAGTATGCGCCTGTTCCGAAAAGAAATATCACATTAAGAACTTTTATAAAATGATTGTCAGTAATTGAAAATACAAAACTGAAAAAATATAATATAACTGCTATGAATTTATTCAGCCCTGAAAAGCTGAATTTCTTTTTTTTAAGGAAAACTATCACGCTTGAAGTTATCAGGATATAAAGTGCTGTGGTAATAAATCCTGTAGCATTAAACAATACAAATTTTACAAATCCAAAAGCAAGTATTATTGTGATAAAAGAAAGTATATAATCTTCTTTTTTGAAATCCGGCAT
>CAMWNQ010000143.1 GCA_947175655.1 uncultured Clostridia bacterium
GGTATCAGGACAGTTTCACCGTTACTGTTTTCCTCTATCCTGCTGAGTGCAAGTTTTATAATATTTGAATTATATCCTCCTGCAAGACCTCTGTCACCAGCTATTACTATTAAAAGCGTTACATTTTTTGTATTTGAATTTCTTACATAAACAGAATTAAAAAATCTGTCTTCCGATGCAATGTCGCACATTGTTTCATAAACAGAATTAAAATATGGCATAGCAGAATCAGCTTTTTCTTTTGCTTTTCTGAATTTAGATGATGAAACAAGTTCCATTGCTTTAGTAATCTGCATAGTGCTTTCAATACTCTTTATACGACGTTTAATGTCTTTCATATTGCCTGAAGCCATTTATATCACCTCACTGCTTTTTGTCGGACATATATTTTTCAGCAAATGTATTAAGAGCTTCTTTGAGTTTTTCTTCTGTTTCAGCAGAAAGTTCTCCGGTATTTCTGATAGCCTCTGTAATCTCTGGATATGAAGTATCAATATAGAAGAATAATTCATTTTGATAATCTTCTATCATATTTACCGGAATAGTTTTAAGATAATTATTTACAACGGCATATATTATTATAACCTGATGCTCTACTGTAACAGGCTTATTTCTGTCCTGTTTCAGAACCTCAACAATACGTTCACCCTGTGCAAGTCTTTCCTTGGTATCCTTATCCAAATCAGAACCGAACTGTGAGAACGATTGAAGTTCTCTGTACTGTGAATACATAAGTTTGAGAGAACCTGATACCTTTTTCATAGCCTTAATCTGTGCAGCACTTCCAACACGTGATACTGATATACCAGGGTTTACAGCAGGTCGTATTCCGGCATTGAATAAATCTGTTTCAAGGAATATCTGACCATCTGTAATAGATATTACATTAGTCGGAATATATGCTGATACGTCACCTGCCTGAGTTTCAATAATAGGGAGAGCTGTTAAAGAACCTCCGCCATAATTCTCATTGAGTGAGCAGGCACGTTCAAGAAGTCTTGAATGAAGATAGAATACATCTCCAGGGAAAGCCTCACGTCCTGGCGGTCTTTTAAGGAGAAGTGAAAGTGTTCTGTATGCAACAGCGTGTTTTGATAAATCATCATATACACAAAGAACGTCTTGTCCTTTGTCAAGGAAATATTCACCTATTGCACAGCCTGAATAAGGTGCAATGTACTGAAGAGGTGCAAGTTCTGATGCTGTTGCAGATACTACGATTGAATAATCCATAGCTCCGGCCTTTGTAAGAGTTTCAACAACATTTGCAACTGTTGAACGTTTCTGACCTATTGCAACATATATACAGATTATGTCTTTGCCTTTCTGATTTATGATAGTATCAAGTGCTATAGCAGTTTTACCGGTCTGACGGTCACCTATTATAAGTTCACGCTGACCTCTTCCGATAGGTATCATTGAGTCTATAGCTTTTATACCGGTCTGCAAAGGCTTGTGAACAGATTTTCTTGTTATAATTCCAGATGCAATTTTTTCAATAGGTGCTGTCAGAGATGTTCTTATAGCTCCTTTTCCGTCAATAGGTCTGCCAAGAGCATCTACTACACGTCCTATCATTTCTTCGCCAACCGGAACAGATACAATCTGTCCTGTACGTTTTACAGCAGAACCCTCTTTTATATCAGTATCAGAACCAAGCATAACTGCACCTATGAAATTCTGTTCAAGATTGAGTGCCATACCCTTAACGCCGTTTTCAAACTCTAAAAGTTCTCCTGACATACAGTTTTCAATCCCGTGTATATTTGCAATACCGTCACCTACTGTCATAACAGTTCCGACATCAGAAAGTTCAAGCTTATTCTGATAGTTTTTAATTTGTTCTTTTATTATTCCGCTGATTTCTTCCGGACGCAAATTCATTTATATATACACCTTCTTTAACTCATATTGTTTCTTTGTTTCAATCCACACTGGCATTTTCAGGAATGTGACAATAATCTGAATTATAGATTGCCTCGTGTCAGTGAGGGATACCATTTCATTCCGCCCGTCACTGCCGTTTATTTTACTTGACAATTCCTCTCACCACCTAAAGAGGAGGGAGAATTTTTATTATTTTGCTGTTAAATATTATTCTTTTTTAATTCTTTGGAAAGATCATCTATTCTTGAAGCGATACTGTTGTCAATCAAGGTATCACCGTATGAAAGCTTTACTCCGCCCATTATATCCGGATTTATATTTTCAATCAGTTTTATTCTTTTTCCGAGCTTATTCTGAAGTTTAACTATAAGACGGTTTCTGCTGTCCTCAGTAAGAGGAATACAGGTTGTAACCGTTACTTCTTCTATATCATTATAATTGTTATAGAGCTTCTTGAATTCGCTTCCTATTTCAGATATACAGAATATTCTGTTTTTTTCGGTAAGAAGACAGAGAAAATTCAGAATTATTCCTCCGTCTTCACCAAAAACCTTTTTGATTGTATCAATTTTTTCTGCTGTTCCGATATTTGGTACTGAAAGAAGATTTAAAAAATCCGGATTTTTTTCAAAAATATCAATAACCGAAAGAAGGTCAATAGATATTTCTTCTAAACTCTCAGTTTCACAGGCAAGCTCAAAAAGAGCATTTGCATAAACTGATGCGATTTCAGGTTCAATCATCATTTTCACCTACATTTTCGATAAATTCATCAATAAAACGGCGGTGGTCATCACTGTTGATTTCCTTGTCAACAATCTTTTCAGCTATATTAAGTGCAAGGTCTGACATCTCATCTCTGATAGCAGTACGGGCATTTGCTTTTTCACGTTCAACTTCAGCATTTGCTTTTTTGATAATCATATTGGCATTGTTTTTAGCTTCAGATATGATTTCTTCTGAACGTCTACTTGCTGTTTCAGATGCGTTTTTGATAATTCTGGCCGATTCTTCACGTGCATTTCCAATTAAATCATTGTATTTCTTTTCAGACTGCTTTGCACTTTCAAGAGCTTCGTCAGCCTTCTGATAAGTATTTTCAACATCCTGTTTACGCTGTTCAAGTATGGCATTCACAGGTTTAAAAAGAAAATGCTTTATTACAAGGAAAAGTATTAAAGTATTTGCGAGATTGAAAAAGATTGAACCTATATCAATAGTTAAAAAGTCCAAATTCAAATTAATTCACTCCCAATACCAGACATTAAAGCATATTAATAAACGGATTGATGAACAGAAGAATTAATGCTACAACGAAACCGTAAATACCTGTTGATTCCGCAACGGCACAGCCGATAAACATTGTCTTTGTAACTTTTCCTGATGATTCAGGCTGTCTGCCTATACTTTCACAAGCCTTACCAACGGCGTATCCTTCACCAATACCAGGGCCTACACCAGATATCATAGCGAGTCCTGCACCAATTGCTGATGCAGCGAGTACAATTGCTCTTGCAAGTTCCATAATAAAAACCTCCACAAATTAAAAATAATTAAGATTAATCCTTTTCTGCTGCACTTGCGATATAAATCATAGTGAGCATAACGAAAATAAATGCCTGCATAAATCCTGAAAACAAGTCAAAATAAGCTGACAGAACTGCAGGTATGCCGATACTGAGTACCGGCACTGAAAGTCCGATAGCTGTTGAAATACCCGTCAATGCAAAGTAAATCAGGCTTGAAATTATCATACCGCCTGCAACGTTGCCAAAATGACGGAATCCCATAGATATAGGAGTTGATACTTCGCTTACCAGATTCATCGGAAGCATCACTGGGAATGGGGCACAGAAACCCTTGAGATAGCCTAAAAATCCGTTTGTCTTAATTTTTGTATACTGAATCATAACAAACGTCATAAGAGCCCAGCAGAATGTGACATTAAAGTCAGCTGTCATAGGTCTCAAGCCGAAAAGACTCAAAAGACTTCCTAATAATGAGAAAATAAAAATTGTTGCAACATAAGGCGTAAACCATCTGAAACTTTTTCCCATTGTATCATCAAGCAAATCATTTAAAGCAGAAACAATCCATTCTGCTACTATCTGACGTTTCTTGGTCGGGACTTTTTCCATATTGCGTGTCATAAGCCAAAGTACAAGTGCAATAATGGCAATAAGAAACCAGCCAAGTACGATAGTTTCAGTAAGATTGATAGTTATTCCACCAATATCAAAACTTTTTATGACATGTGGGCCTTTAACATCTATTTCGGTAACACCTCTGAAAAAATCAGAAACTTTCAAAAAATTATTTACCTCCTTTAACTATAGAATAAAAAGTGTAAATCAGTTTGGGATAAAAAACAGGCAGAATAGTACCGATTGTATTTATCCAACCACATTTTAGCGAAATTACCAGACCTGTGCATACTATAAAGGAACGTATGAGATAACCGCCCATCATAGGATTTCTAGACTTTCCGCCATACGCTGTGACTTTTAAAGTTGATTTGTATAAATGCCTTAACTTCATAAATAATATTATATTTCCCCCCAAAAGACCTGTTATCATTGAAAAA
>CAMWNQ010000144.1 GCA_947175655.1 uncultured Clostridia bacterium
GAATAGTTATATTTTCTGAAACTTAATTTTATATAACAAAAAGCCCCTGAATTGGGGCTTTTTCTTTTTATTCAGCTGTAAGTATGCCAAAATATGCAACGCCATCGTCAATCAAAGTAATATTTTTAGATTTTTTGGGGTTAGTTTCTGGTTTTGTATCCGTATCAGACTTTTTATATCCGTTCAGACCAGCTTTTTTGACCAGTTCCGGATAGTCTGAATAGCAGTAATTAAGGTCAACATTTCCATTTATACCGTCGATACGTCCGGTGTGTGAAAACTGCCATATACCGTATTGACCCAAATAGCTTGTCTTTTCAATGCCGGTATGGGCAATCCATACAGCATAGCGATTTCGTATTTCTTCAGTAAGATTACTTTCAAGAAAACTTTTATAGCTGTAAATGCCTACCCAGTAACCAGCTTCTTCAACTCTTTTGCAGAAAGTTTCAGATATTTCTGAAATTTTTTCACGTCCGAGACTACTCTGTGAACCGTCTTCTATATCAAAATAAATCGGATATTCAAACTTTTTATTTTTTATGACTTCAAGACAGACATCAGCTTCTTTTAATGCATCTTCTTTTGTCAGGGCATAGCTGTACCAGTAAGCACCGCAGGGAATTTCAAGTCGTTTACATTCTTTATAATTTCGTTCAAACTTCTCATCCACCTGACTGTATTCTTTTCCATATCCTGCACGAATGAGAACAAAATCCACTGTATCAGATTCCTTTACTTTATCCCAGTCAATTTCTCCTTGTGAATATGATACATCAATACCTTTTGCAACAATTTTATAATCAGAACGCTTTGAAATACCATAATATGTATAAAAATCATTTGTTACTGTATTTGTACCTGTAGTTTCATCTCCGAAATATATACCATTCTCACGTACATCAAGATGTGTACATATATATTCATCTGTGATATTGGCAATACCTCTGAAATTCAAATCCTGTGCGGAGCAGGAAACTAATTTACTGCTTATTGGTAAAGAATTCTGGTCATAACACACTATATCTGCAGCGGTTCCTTTAGTATGTTGTCCACAGCCATCACCGCCAACATTTCTGTCGTGTTCAGGACAACGATAACCGCTGTTGATGACAATCTTAGAACAGTTCAAAGCTGTATACAGTTCTTCCAGCTTGCTGATCAGTTCATTAGAAATTAAAATATTATGATTTTGTCTGCATTTGCACTTAAATTCCTGCACATTAAAATGCGGTGAAAGTTGTGTATGGTCGTCATAATTGTAGGTCTTTACTGGCATTTGATATGCTCCTTTCTTACTAAAAATTTTTTCAAAAAATTTTAAAAAAATCTTGACACGTAATTTATTACGTGATATAATATATACAGAGGGGTGAAGAAAATGCCAAGCATCTCATCAAGAGAAATCATCAAAAAGATAAAAAAAGACGGTTGGTATGAAGTGAACTGTGTGGGTGACCATCACCAATATAAACATCCAACAAAAAAAGGCAGAGTAACTATAACACATCCCGTCAAAGATGTACCTTTGCCAACCGTCCGAAGTATTGAAAGACAATCAGGGGTCAAGATAATATGACCTCGCCCGAAAGGAGTATTTTTATGAAAGACACTTATATTTTTCCTGCTATTTTTGAAATATGTGATAATGGAATTGCAATTCTTTTTCCTGATTTACCTGGCTGTAATCCATGTGCAGAAAATATTGAAAAGGCTGTCATAAATGCAAAAGAAGCATTATTGCTTCATCTTTATGGTATGGAAGAAGATTCTGAAGAAATTCCTGAACCAACAGCATTCAACGAAATTGAACTGCAAAAAAATCAGACTGTTATGTTGGTCGAAGTGTATATGCCTCCATTCCGTGAAAAACAACACAAGAAATTCGTCAAAAAAACACTTTCAATTCCATCTTGGATAAATGCACAGGCAGAATATGCAGGTATTAATTTTTCACAAACTCTGCAGGAAGCTCTTATACAAAAATTAAATCTTCACTGATTTTAAATCGCCCGAAATTCAGGGCGTTTTTTTATTCTTCCAATTCATTTTTCCTTACTGTCAATTTTATCAGCAGTATTTTTTAAAAGTGATACTATCCACTTCGGAACTGCTTCAGGATTGATTTTAATAAGGTTTTCAGCTATGCTTATACTTTCATTCAGAATTATGTACACACCTATTATAAGCCCGAAAGGACTTGCAAACGGCAAATCAATATGTATAATATCCAGAAGCATTGGTATGAAGCAGTCAAGGAATATTCCGAAAGCGAATGAGAAAATAAATCCAGTTTTTTTCCAGAAACCACGGACTCCCTTTTTACTTGTTATAGCCGTGCCGGTTACTTTGGATTTTATAAGACCAGTAATGCAGTCAAGAACAATTCCGGCACATACAAGTATAAAAATAAGTGCATATTGTCTTGTAATCATAGCAACAACTCCCGTGATGCAGGAAAAGCTTATTTTTTCGAGTTCTGTCATACATTTGCACCGCCTTCAAGTTCTGAGACTTTAGCTTCGAGAGATTTAACTCTATTGTCAAGAGATGATAAGTGCATAGACATATCCACCAAGTTGGCATATAAAACTGAATTTCTCACATAGATATTGCCGTTCCAGTCTATGGCGAAAGCGTTGGAACGTCTTTCGTCAGAAGAACCATTGCCTATAATAAAAGCAAATTTCCCTTCTGTATCTTCCACGTTATATTTTCCTATAACGTGAGAATGATTTCCTTTAGCTATTGTACTCTGTCCTTCTGCGTGAGAAAAATCGCCATTAGCAGTTGTTTGATTACCTTCTGCATGTGCCATATAACCACTAGCAATTGTTTTATAACCTTCTGCATGACTGTGTGTACCCTCTGCTGTTGTTTCATAGCCTTCGGAATGTGAGCAACCATTTCTTGCAATTGTATTCTGTCCTTCTGCGTGAGAACCCGTATCTTCTGCTGTTGTCCTAAAGCCTTCTGCGTGAGAAAAATTACCACTAGCAACTGTCATATTTCCTTCTGCGTGGGAAAGAGGCCCAATAGCTTTTGTACCACCACCTTCTGAATGACTTTGTGGGCCTTCTGCTTTTGTACCAGCACCTTCTGCGTGACTGTTGCTACCTTTTGCAATTGTACCAGCACCCTCTGCGTGAGAATAACTTCCAATAGCTATATTGCTTTCATAATTATTAAAAACTTCTGCACTCATTCCTGCAGTATACTGTGTATCATCGACAGTATATACTTTTCCTGTGACAACTTTTCCGGCGTTGCTGTTCCATTTATTATTTATATCTTCTGTAACAGTTTGAATCTGCTGACCTACTTCATCTTTTGTTGCATATGAAGTTAAATCTACATTTTCATTATTGCCGTGTTTTATTAATGCAGTTTTTGTGTTTTCTGCATCAGTAATGGACATTAAAATACCATTTTCCTGTTCAGTTAAAGAAACGGACGGACTTATACCATTTTGTCCAGTATTACCTTTTAATGAATCTAAAAAGTCTGTTTCAGTACCGGAGTTGCCTAGTTCAAGCCAGATTTCATAAGCAGATTTGCCGTTATGACCATCTGAACCTTTTTCTCCTCGCAATCCGGTATCACCTTTCTTACCTTTAAGACTGTCAAGCCATTCAGGAACAGTTCCGTTATATCCATTTTCTATGGCTATTTCATAAGCAGACAGTCCATCTTTTCCGTCAAATCCATTTTGCAGTGATGAAGCTTTTTCTTCAAGTCTCTGCAGAAGCTGTTCATAGAGGTCGGGCGTGGGTGGAATTTCTTCTTTGCCATCAGATACAAAACCGGATGGTCTGATATTCAGTGTTACCGGAACAGTCGTTGCACGTATTCCTTTATCAGTTTCGGTATCATAGCCAAAAATACTCATTTTTACAGTGCCTGCGTGAAGTTCAGCCGGAAGCAAACATGATGTATTATCCAATCCAAGAACCCTGTTGTAAGTTTCATCACACTGCGTAAACTGTACAACTTTGTGAAATTTCCTCCAGTCACCGTCAAATATAAATTTCAGACTGATAAAAGCTATCTGTTCTGATGCAATCACTTCACGCTCCATAATTTCAATCTTCTGTTGTTTTACAAGAAATTTCCACATAAGTTTTTTCACCTCTTTATTTTTTATAAAAATCAACTGCACAATCATCAGGGAAAGAAGTTTCCGAGTACGTGCAGTCTTTGTGAATGGTAATATTTTTAATTTGAGTATTTCTGAAAACTGTTTCACCAATAAATTTTACAGAAGAGGGGACAGTCACTTTTTTAAGATTTTTAGCATTTGCGAATGCACCGGAAATCAGTGAAAATCTGACCTTTTTCATTTCCGGATAATTATTAAAAATATGAAAATCAGTATTTTTTATTTCATTTTTTTCTAAATATGATTTTCCCCTATATATTGGATAATCTCCACATAACTG
>CAMWNQ010000145.1 GCA_947175655.1 uncultured Clostridia bacterium
CTATAGCTTGTCTTATAATATTATTATAATCTTCCTTCTTAATATTCCCCATACAGACTCCCATACATTTTTTTATGTGGTAATTAAGACAAGGTCTGCCTTTTTTTAAATCTCTCGGAAATTTTTTATTGCATTCCGGAAGCATAAAAACTCTGTTAGTTTCATTTACAGCCTCATTTGTAATAAATCCACTCAGATAAGGACCAAGATAAATACCATCATCAGAAATATTTTTTTCAGCCGTAATTTTTGGGAAATCTTCCTGTGAAATTTTGATATAATGGTAGCCCTTATCATCTTTAAGCAGTATATTATATTTTGGTTTATGTTGTTTAATAAGACTGCATTCCAGAAGCAAAGCTTCATATTCTGAATCTGTTACAATAAAATCATAGTCATAAACCTGAGATACCATCTGAACAGTTTTTTGATTATGGTCAGCATTTTCCCTGAAATAACTTGAAACCCTGTTTTTAAGATTTTTTGCTTTTCCAATATATATTATATTTCCGTCTTTATTCTTCATAAGATAGACTCCGGCAGAAGATGTTAATTTTAAAGTTTTATCTCTGAGATAAAAAATTCTTGAATTCAAAAATATCACCTCACTACATTAATATTATAACATTACTATTATTTTATGTCAAACCATTTCTTTTATAAAACGGCGGTCAGCCTCAAAGACTGACCGCCTTATTAAATTATTCCTCAAAAAATGAACTTTTATACTGTTTAAATCTGGCTTTGTCACCATAGCAGTCAATTTCAATTTTTTCCTGTTTGAGCATAAAAATAATAGAACTGAACAATACAATATATGCCACTGCATTTACAAGAATACTGAAATAAATTCTTATTCCGAAAACATTTCCCATCATACCAAAAAACATTATGCCAACAGCAACAACTGTCATAATCTCAAGATACTTATTTTTAGGTTCAAGGAAAAGAAATAAAAAGCATATTCCGGCTGAAAACAGGGAATGCATTATCGCAAGCACAAGCGAATACGGCTTATAGAACGGAAGCTGATATGAGTTAAGTTCAAAAATCATAAGTGCAAGTTCAACTATTATGTAAATACAATACCCTATTTTCATAGGAGTTCTGGCTCGTACAGTTTTAAATAAGAATATAGATGATATTAAATTCAAAATAAATCCTGCTCCCTCAAAAATATAAGCAGTTATTTCAAATGATTTCACAACTACTCCTATAGAGACAAAAGCATAGTAATATACAGAACATATAACAGCAAATATTACAAAAGATATATTTCCGAAAAGAGAAAAATAAAAACACTTGAACAGATATTTACGCATAATCAGTTCAAAGCCTTTAAAGCTTTTTGACCTATATCTTTTCTGTAATGTGCATTTTCAAATTTTATTTCTGAAACTCCGTTATATGCAGTTTCAAGAGCTGATTCAAGATTTTCACCCTTAGCTGTAATGCCTATTACACGTCCTCCGTTTGTGAGGAACTTTCCGTCTTCAGAAACTTTAGTGCCAGCATGATATACGAAACAATTTTTAATCTGACCCTTATCATCAAGACCTGACATTTCAATTCCCTTGGGATAACTTAAAGGATATCCTCCGCTTGCCATTACAACACAAGCACACGCACCGGAATGCCATTTAATATCAACATTTTCAAGAGTGTGATTATAAATTGCCTCGAATATTTCATATAAATCAGCGTCAAGCATAGGAAGTACAACCTGTGTTTCAGGGTCACCAAAACGGCAGTTATATTCAATTACCTTTGCACCCTTTGGAGTAAGCATAAGTCCGAAATACAGACAACCTTCAAAAGTTCTTCCCTCAGCATTCATTGCATTGATAGTAGGAATAAAGATATTTTCCATACATTCCTTAGCAATTTCATCAGTATAATAAGGATTCGGTGAAACTGTACCCATACCGCCTGTATTAAGACCTTCATCATTATCAAAAGCTCTTTTATGGTCCATTGATGAAATCATAGGAACTACAGTTTTTCCATCTGTAAATGCAAGAACTGATACTTCCGGACCTGTTAAAAACTCTTCAATAACTATTCTTGCACTGCTGTTTCCGAATTTGAGTTCATCAATCATTTCGTGAACTGCCTGTACAGCTTCGTCTTCATTCTGTGCAATTATAACGCCTTTTCCAAGTGCAAGACCGTCAGCCTTGATTACTGCCGGATAAGTATTCTGTTCTTTTAAATATGCAATAGCCTTATCACTTTCAGTAAATACTTCATAAAAAGCTGTAGGTATATTATATTTTTTCATAAGTTCCTTGGAAAATACCTTTGAACCCTCAATTATAGCTGCATTTTTCTTAGGGCCGAAAGTCATAAAACCTTCAGACTGTAAAGCATCAACCATTCCAAGAACAAGAGGGTCATCAGGAGCTACTACAACCATATCAGGATTAAGTTTCTTTGCAAGTGCAACAACCCCGTCAATATCAGTTGCCCCTACATTAAAGCATTCTGCATATTTTGATATACCACCGTTTCCAGGGGTACAGTATATTTTATTAACGTGTTTGCTTTCAGCAAGTTTCATAATAATAGCGTGTTCACGTCCGCCTCCGCCGACTACAAGTATATTTTTCATAGGTTTTTACCTCCAAACCATCGTTTATTCATAGCCTTCAAGAAATCCTTAGTTACCGGATAACCGCTGTAATCACCGATAACACTGTCTATACTGCAATATGGACATATAGCAGTATCATTATTGTCAATCCAGAAATTTATCTGAAAAGGTTTGAAAATTTCCATACAGTAAAAACAACCACAATAGTAACTTTTTTTAATATGTTCTATATGATGTATACTGTAAGAATGAGCTTCAGTTAATTCTTCATAACTATACATTGTTTCTTTCAATCCACACTGGCATTTTCAGGAATGTGACAATAATCTGAATTATGGATTGCCTCGTGTCAGTGAGGGATACCATTTCATTCCGCCCGTCACTGCCGTTTATTTCACTTGACAATTCCTCTCACCATCTAAAGAGGAGAGAGAATTCTTATTATTTTTCTGTTAAATCACCGCATTTGTGACACTGCAAATAAAATTTTTCGGGAGCTTTTAAAAAGCCCCCTTATTATTAATGATGGAAAAGTCTTATACCAGTAAATGCCATAGCAATGTTATACTTGTTACATGTTTCGATAACATTGTCATCACGGATTGAACCGCCCGGTTCTGCTATATATTCAACACCTGACTTCTTAGCACGTTCGATATTGTCACCAAATGGGAAGAATGCATCTGAACCAAGACATACACCTGTATTCTTTGAGAGCCATTCTTTCTTTTCTTCCCTTGTGAATATTTCAGGCTTTGTCTTGAAAATCTTCTGCCATTCACCGTCACGGAGAACATCTTCATATTCATCGCCTATATAAACATCGATAGCATTGTCACGGTCTGCACGACGAATTCCGTCAACAAAATCAAGACCCATAACCTTTGGAGACTGTCTGAGCCACCAGTTATCAGCTTTCTGACCTGCAAGACGTGTACAGTGAATTCTTGACTGCTGACCTGCACCGATTCCGATAGCCTGTCCGTCCTTAACATAGCATACTGAATTGGACTGTGTATATTTAAGAGTAATAAGAGAAATCATAAGGTCATCAAGCTTATCAGCCGGAATATCCTTATTTTCTGTTACTACGTTTGAAAGAAGTTCCTTATTTATATCAAGTTCATTTCTTCCCTGTTCAAATGATACACCATAAACCTGCTTTGTTTCAATAGGAGCTGGCTTATAGTTTTCATCAATTTTGAGTATACAGTAAGTTCCCTTTCTCTTTGACTTGAGGATTTCAAGAGCTTCTTCGTCATAATCAGGAGCTATTACACCGTCTGACACTTCACGCTGAATCATTTTCGCTGTACATACATCAACTTTATCAGAAAGAGCAATAAAATCACCATATGATGACATTCTGTCAGCACCTCTTGCTCTTGCATAAGCACTTGCAAGCGGAGAAAGTTCGCCTAAATCATCAACCCAGTAAATTTTCTTAAGATCATCAGAAAGAGGTCTGCCGATAGCAGCACCCGCCGGAGAAACATGCTTGAATGATGTTGCAGCACAAACGCCTGTAGCTGTCTTTAACTCTTTAACTAACTGCCAGCCATTAAAAGCATCAAGTAAATTTATATATCCTGGTTTTCCGCAAAGGACTGTAATAGGAAGTTCTGAACCGTCAGCCATATAAACTCTTGACGGTTTCTGGTTTGGATTACAACCATATTTTAATTGCATTTCATTTGCCATAATTATAAACTCCTTAAAATTTATTTTTATTAATATCCAATATCTTTTTTATACGACCAATTTCTGATTTAACTGAATTTACCCAGTTAACATCATTTTCTTTCAGAAGAT
>CAMWNQ010000146.1 GCA_947175655.1 uncultured Clostridia bacterium
TTTATTATATGAAGATGCAGAAATAGGGAGTGCAGAACTATAAAAAAACTAGCAAAAAAATTCAATCACGACAAAGATTTCAAGTCAGAAGCATACCTTCATCTTAAAAGTCAGCTTGATGAAGAATTTTCTCAGGATTTAAATTTATGTGATTTAGAGAAAATAGAAAAGCTTATCACTTATATGGATGAAGTTTACTATGACAAAAATCGTGATGATTCCAAAAATATTGAAAAGCAAAGAAAAATTAATTTAAAGCTTTCAAATAAAATAAAAAAGGTCATTTTGATGATTGTATGTGCTATATTAATTATCACAGTAAATTGTTTCACTGTTAGTAAATTTCACAGAAATGCTTTTTCTATAGCATTTGAATTCATTCAAAATGGTTTGTACATAGATTTAAGTGAGCCGGAGGTAATTGAATTGCCTACTTCACAAGATGACCCATTCGGTATATTTGCTGAATGTGCAAAGTATGATATTTATCCTCAAGCTCCATATTATTTGCCGGAAGGTTATGTGCTTGTTGATGTAAACGGCAATATTAATAAGCGTTGGGCTAATTTTGTTAGCTTTACTTATAAGAATGGTAAAAAATGTTTTACTTTGGATTATACAAGATTTTGGGGGAACCGAATGGATAAAATAAATATTCCAGGTGAACATCATAGTATTTCGGAAATTAATATAAATGGAAAACCGGCAATAATTTCCGAGGGAAGCAAACAATTCACAATGGCTTATGAAGATAATCAAACTACTTTGCTTATAGTTGCAGAAAATGTGCCATATAATGAATGTTACAAAATGGTTGAATCTATTAGACATAAAGGAGAATTTTTATGGTTAGAAGAATTTTAATTTTAGGTATTGCAGGAATACTTTCCTTTAATGTTCCTACGATATCCATTAAAGCAATGGCAGAAAATAATTTAACAGAAGAATATCAGGAACAAGAAGAAATATTTGCCTATTCATTATCTACATATTGTATATCTATTTCCGCATCAGGATATAAAACATTATGTATTGATGCAATAACAAAAGCAACAGAAGAAGCCCAGTCAATAGGAATAAAGAATGTAACTATTGAACGCAGTCCAAATGGCAGAGACAATTGGGCTGCAGAAAAAGGTTTAGGTGATATGTTAGCATCTAACACCAATCTTTATTCTTTAGAAGATTATTCTGTTTCAGTTGATGGTGGTTATTTCTACCGTGTCACCTGTACTCATTATGCAAAAGCAAAAGGCTTATTGGGCAGTTCTGAAAGCGAATATAATGTTTCAAACATTATCTGGATAGGTAATTAATTTCAAATTATTTTATCCTATAATAAAATCTATTATTTTTTTATCATGCAAAAGCATGTAATTTAAGCAATATAAAAAATCTAGTCATAGGGGGTGGTTCCAATGGAACTTAACCTATTTTTAACCTGACTAATCCCTTAGCAGGTTAAAATCTAATTTACCTACTTTTTTGTTTGGCATACGTCTACTGCTGGGAAGCAGGAGGCGTATGTTTTTTTGTTTTTCCAAAAAATTGCATAAAAAACTATATAATTTGCAGTATATATCATTTACTTTTTCTTATTTTGGGTGTATAATATCATCATAAATTTAAAATAGTATGAAATATTTTATGAAAGGTAGTAATAAAAAAAAATGATAAAAACCAAGCTTAATAAGATGAAATCATTCTTCATAGGCGGACTTATTGCTTTAACCTCTGTAAGCACACCGCTTTCTGTAGCGGTTTCAAATACAAATGTTCTTACTGCATCAGCAGTAAATAATAACTATGCAAAACTTCTTCAACATTCTCTTTATTTTTATGATGCAAATATGTGTGGTAATGATGTAAATTCAGCTTCTCAGCTTAACTGGAGAGATAATTGTCATACAGGTGATGAAATAAAGGGCGGTTATCACGATGCTGGAGACCACGCTATGTTTGGTTTGCCACAGGGATATTCTGCTTCAACTCTCGGCTGGTCCTACTATGAATTCAAAGATGCATATAATTCTCTTGGTCAGACTGACCATTTTAAAACTATCTCTAATCATTTCTGTGATTTCTTTAAGAGCTCCACAAAGCTTGATGGTAGTGGCAATGTTACAAGTTTCTGCTATCAGAAAGGCGATGGCAATGTTGACCACGATTATTGGGGCAAACCTGAAAAGCAAGAAAGTCAACAGGGAGTTCGTAAAATGTTCTGGACTTCAAACGGTGCCAGCGATATAGCTGCTGAATATGCTGCTGCTCTTGCACTCAATTACATAAATTTTGGTAATTCAGAAGATTTGAAATATGCTGAAGCTCTCTATAAGTTCTCAACACAGTATAATCAGGTTGCTACAGAGGGTACAAACGGATTTTACGATTCTGATGGTTGCAATGATGACCAAGCTTGGGCTGCTGGCTGGCTTTATATTGCTACTGGAAATGATTCATACAAAAATGACTGTGCAAGCAAGCAGACTCAGTATTTAGGTTGGGTTCACAGCTGGAACAGTGTTGATTTAGGTGCAGCTTGTGTATATGCTCATATTACAGGCAACTGGAATAAAGTTAATACATATCTTTCTGAACAGTGTACATCTCCTAACACATACTTCTTTATGGACAAATGGGGCAGTGCAAGACTTAACGCAGCAATGCAGATGTGTGCAATGGTTGCAACAAAAAATTCAACTGCTGATTTTACTGCTTGGTGTCAGGGACAGATGGATTATCTTCTCGGAAACAATACAGCAAATACTTGTTTTGTTGTAGGATATGCCTCAAATTCCGCTAAAAATCCTCATCATAGAGCTGCTTCCGGATATGAAAGCTATGAAGAATTCAAAAACATAAATACAGTAGGACCGAACAGCAAAACTCTTGTTGGCGCTCTTGTTGGTGGACCTACTGACGCAAATGGTACATATACTGATTCTATAAATGATTATACTGCAAATGAAGTTGCTTTAGACTATAATGCTGGTCTTGTAGGTGCAGCGGCAGGTCTTTATGATATTTGCAAGAGTGGTTCTCTTGATTCCTCAATCGAAGGCGTTGGCGCAGTTTCAACAAACCCTACTGTTACTACTGCTCCGATACATACTTCACCTATTCCAACAGTAACTACTGCTTCCGGTTCAACTTCATCAGGAAAATATACAATCAGTCCTAAACAGCAGATTGTTTATTCACAGCTTCCTACTGATGATAAAATGATTGGTTGGGAATGGTCAGGTTTCAATATTCCTTTCAATGAAACTGTTAATAAAGTAGAAATAAAGATTTCTTCATCATCAGGTGATATTGGTAAATGGGAAGGTGCTTTCGGAAGTTCAACAAAGAATGCTCCTGAATACTGGACTCAGACCAGTGATATGTCAAAAAACATTTCAGGAAATTCAGGTACTATAACTTGGGATATTGATTCCGCTACTGCAAGCACTCTCCAGTATAATTATGGTGGAGAACTTAAATGGGGCGTATGGTGGATTGACTGCGGTACATTTACTATTGATGAAATAAATGTATATACTAATGCTTATAAAGGTGAATCTCCTGTAACACCTCCTCAAACTACAACAACTCCTAATAATTCATCATCATCTGGAGTTTATGAGGCAAAACTCAATCAGTCTGTAGATTATTCATCTCTTCCAAAAGATGATAAAATGATTGGCTGGGATTGGTCACAGTTTGGTATATCAGCTAACGAAAAAGTTAAAAAAGTTGAAATCAATATATCATCTTCAAAAGATATAGGCAAGTGGCAGGGTGCTTTTGGAAGTTCAACAAAGGTTGCTCCTGAATATTGGACTCAGAGCAATGAAATGGAACAAACTATTTCAGGAAAATCAGGCACTATTACTTGGAATGTTGATTCTGCTACTGCTGATATAATCCAGTACAACTATGGTGGAGAACTCAAATTTGGTATTTGGTGGATTGATTGCGGTCAGTTTATAATAGATTCAATTAAAGTTTATACTGACGGTGCTTCATCCAATCAACCTACACCATCTACAACTACTATACAAAATAATCCTTCAGTTTCCATCTATGGAGATGCAAACGAAGACGGAAAAGTTGATGTTGCTGATGTCGTTGCAGTTGCTGCATATGTAGGAAATAAAGACAACAATAAAATGTCTGCTAAAGGTCTTGCAAATGCTGATGTTCACAATACCGGTAACGGTTTAACTGCTGACGATGCTCTTGTAATTCAACAGTTCCTTGCAAAGATTATTACAACTCTTCCAGTTTAATAATAAAGCTTAACAAAATTAAAACCGTCCTGCTTAGGCAGGCGGTTTTTTGCCGTAAAAAATAAATTAGTAATCATAAACAATTTCAATCTGTA
>CAMWNQ010000147.1 GCA_947175655.1 uncultured Clostridia bacterium
CAAGACTGTTTACTGTTGATATATAAGTTGAATATATTTGATTTACAACAACATCAATTGGATTGTTTTCTATATAATACAGGTCAGCAGTATAGTATTTTGAAACTTCCCCTGAATTTTCAGAAAGAACATAAATATAATCAGTATCTTCACCGTATTTGCTGAAAAGATAGGAATGTTCTTTATTTGAAGTATCTTTGATTTTCATTTGCGCATATGGCTCGTCAAAATCATATTTTGAATAGTCAGTTAATTTTAATTCTACAAATTCTTCAGATTTAAGACGTGTAAGAACACTTATCATTGCAGTAACTTTTGTACTGTCAAGCTGTAAATTTGAATATTCCCCGTCAAATCTCCAGATATTGTCATCACCTTTTTTAGTTGTATATATGCTTTCACCATTTCTTATTATTTCGATTTCCTGAAATTCATTGTCAGAAAGTCCCATAAGATTTTTAGTTCTTAAAAGGTCAATGCTTGTATAAAGTACGCTTCCATAAGAATAATCTATGCTGTATATCTTGTCTTTGCCTTCTACCATACAATAAAATGCTTCATTGGTAGGAGTAGGATTTCCCATATATATAGTATAATCTTTTTCATCAGTGTGACAGGTTATTGTTCTTGGTGAATCAAGTCCATATCTTGCAGGGTCTTCATCTTGCAAATCACCATATGATTTTTCTGCTGTAAGATTGCTCATATAGGATACTACATTTATAATATAGTCCTGATTTGGTGATATTTCATCAGTATTTGTAAAATGCCAGCTGTCACCGTTATGTTCAGTAACAAATACACCGTCTGGACAATCAAAATCAACTCCTGTTACATTGTCAGAATTAAAATTGAACAGTATATTTTCATTTGCTTTTTCGATTTCAGCCTGCTTTTTGATATCCTGCTTGTTTTTTACAATGAAAAATGCAGAAACCGAACCTACAGCAATTACAGCAAGTACCGAGGCTGTTATAATTACTTTTTTCATTATGAATTTCTCCTTTTAAGCCATACACCTAAGCCAATCAGTGCAAATGCTGAAGGGATAGCAATTAATAAATTCATTAAATTCTTTGCCTGATTTGCGCTTTCAAATATCATAGTATCAAATGAACGTGTCTTGTCCTCTATTTCCATATCAACATCACTGTCATACATCCATGTTATAGATGAAAGGCAAAGATAAAGAGGTATAATGGTAAAACCTTCTGATACATGTGCATCGTCCATAAACTCGGCATTACCCATAACTATGATTTTTGAATCGTTCTGTTTATTATGTGCATAATATGCAATGTCAAGAATATTTCCAATATTAACTTTTTCTGTTCCTCCATATGATTCACTCATAATAGTGCTTGATGTATTTTCTACTGAATATACATCAGCCTGCATTAAACTTCCAGTTTCAACTATTGAAGCATCAGGACCACTTACAGTCTTGAATGTTCTTGTTTCGCACATAAATGGCATTATTCCCTGATTTATAATATTATTGAGTTCTGATGTGAGGTCAACAGCATTTTCATCTGAAACTTCCGGAAGTGAAACAGTTATTGTATATTTATCCTGATTTACTACACTTGTTAAATCTGATTCATAAAGTCTGTTGTAATCCATAGCAATATTGTATTTATACATAAGGTCTTCTATATTTTTATATCTCTCTTCACTACTGTTAGGAGACATAAGAAATGCAATATTTCCGCCGTTTTCAGCATATTCTGAAATAAGTTTCTTTTCTTCAAGTGTTATATCTGTCTGCGGAGCACATATAAATATTATAGCAGTATCATCAGGAATTTCTTTTGTTTCCTTTAAATTGAGTTCTGATGTTGTATAATTGTAGTTGTTTAAATTTGCTGTAAATAAATTATAATTATCTGCTATATTTTTTTCGCCGTGTCCAGTAAGGAAATAAATCTGTGGTATATCGCCTTCCGTAACAGCTTTTATTGCACCTGTTATTAAGTTTTCTCCGACATATTTCTGTTCAACTATATTGCCATTATCATCATAAATATCTGCAAACATCTGATTTGACGGAATCTTTTTTATTGAATTTTCACATTTTATTACTATATCTGCTGTTGAAAGATTAAAAAAACCATCAGGATTGAGTGCTTCAACACGTTCTGGATATTCATCAGGATAATATGCATTGAATTCAATATTTTCGTATGAACTGTATTGTTCAAGGGCATAATAAAGTGGGAGATATTCATCAATTTCTTTTATGTCCTCTATATCGCATAATATTGTAAATTCGATTTTTTTATCTTTTGTTTCTTCAAGAAGTTTAACTGATGTTTCACTTAAACTGTAAAGTTTATTTGGTGTCATATCAATATTAAAATCAAAATATGATACTATAAGATTTACCGGAATAGCTATAACTAATACAAGTAATGCAAGTATTAGTGCCAGAACCCCGGAAAAATTAAACGTTTTTTTATTATTGCTATCCATTTTTATTATCCTTTCTTCCAGCGTCTTGCTTCAAGGGAAATTATAGTCCATGCTACAAAAACTATTATTGCTGTAATAAAGAATATTACATCAGAAAATCTTATTATTCCCTGTGCAAAATAATTGAATTTGTCTTCTGCTGCAAACATAAGTGCAAATGACTGAAGCTTAGGGTGAGCATCAAAATACTCACTTTTTACAAAGTAGTTTACAAATGTTAAAATAAACATTGCAGCTTCTCCGAGAACAGCAGATATAATTGAATTTTCTGTGAATGATGCACAGAGCATTCCTATTGCTATACACATAACACCCCAAAGGAAAAATCCTATGTATACAGATATGAGTGCCGGTATTACAACACTTCCATACATTGCTGTTATAATCGGATATATAAGAGATAAGACCATCATAAAGAAGAATACTGTCACGATTGCAAGAAATTTTGCGATTACAAACTGAAATACATTTATTGGTGATGTCATAATCAATACTTCTGTTCCGAATTTTCTTTCATCAGGGAAGCATCTCATTGTAAGAACTGGTACTATAAATGAAAAATAGAAAAAATTTGTTGCAAATACATCAGAAAATGTAAACTGCATTTTTGCGGAATTTATATCAGCAAGTCCTCTGTTCAGTGAAAGTGTAAAGAGAAACAGAAAAAGTGCAGATATTATGTACGCAAAAGGGGTCTTGAAAAAGGAGTGAAGTTCTTTTTTGTATACAGAAAACATGTTAATTGTCCTCCTTTGAATTATTATTGTTTTTTTCTTCGGGAAATTCATTCTGCATTTCTTCAACCATATCTTTAAGAGTAAGACGCTTTGAAGGCTGATTGACAAGTTTTATAAATACTTCTTCAAGGTCAGGCTTTTCAATTGATACTTCAATAATCTGTATATTATTGCTGATAAGAGAAGCAAATATATTATTCTGAACTGTTGTGGTATCATTTCCCTTTATTGAAACTCTTAAAGTTAAAACACCATCGTTTTCTGAATGTTCAACAATCTTTTCAGTACCTTCAGCAGAAAGAATAATTGCAGATATTGATGATAAATCTATTGAGGATTTTACCTTAATATCAATAATATTGCTGGTGTTGATATTCTTTTCCAGATTTGTAATAGTATCAATCGCTTTTATTTCGCCTTTATTTATGATTACAACACGGTCACATACAGCACTTACTTCTGCCAGAATATGAGAGCTGAAAATTACTGAATGGTCTTTTTTCAAATCCTTGATTATTTTTCTTACTTCCATAACCTGTTCAGGGTCAAGACCTACTGTAGGTTCATCAAGTATTAAAAATTTCGGATTTCCTAAAAGTGCCTGTGCAAATCCCACTCTCTGCTTGTATCCTTTTGAGAGATTTTTAATAAGACGATATGAAACCTCTTTCAGCTTAAGTCGTTCAATAGCAGAATCAATTTCAGATTTTCTCTGTGAAATCGGAATTTTTTTGAGTTCTGCACAGAATTTCAGATATTCCATTACTTTCATATCTGGATAAACAGGTGGAATTTCTGGAAGATAACCGATATTTTTTTTGGCTTTCATAGGGTTTTTTGTAATATCTTCTCCATAGATATTTACTGTCCCCTTGGTCATTGGAAGATAACCGGTTATCATATTCATTGTGGTGGATTTTCCTGCACCGTTCGGTCCGAGAAATCCAAGAATCTCATTGTCGTTTATGGTGAAACTTATGTCATTTACAGCGAGATGCCTGCCGTAGTATTTTGTAAGATGTTCTACCTTAATCATAAATGAGTTCTCCTTTCATAAAAAAATAAAATATATTGTTTGCAATAAGACATATATTATATTATTA
>CAMWNQ010000148.1 GCA_947175655.1 uncultured Clostridia bacterium
TATATGAACAAGACCTTTAAGCAGAAGATTTTCGTCATATATAATCTTATGGTCACAATATGGGACAATAATATCAGCCATACCTCCTGTTGCAATGACAGTTAATTCTTTTTCAAGTTCTTTTTCAATTTTTGAAATAATTCCGTCAAGACAGGCAGAAGTACCATAAATTATACCATTCTTCATAGAATCTGATGTATTCCTGCCTATTATGCTTTCAGGTATTTTCAAAGATTCAAGTGATATTTCTGGAAGCTGAGCTGTTTTTTCCACAAGAGCATTTAATGTAGTTTTTACTCCTGCCATTATTATTCCGCCTAAAAAATTTCTATTTTCATCAATTACTGATAAGGTTGTAGCTGTACCCATATCGATTATCAATGCTGGCAAAGAATACTCAGATATAACAGCCGAAGCATCGACAAGTCTGTCAGCTCCTACTTTCTCTGGATTGTCTGTCAGTATATTAAGTTCAGTATTAATTTTGCTGTTGACAATAAATATATTTTTTTGGGGCATAATTTGAAAAAATACTTCTTTTATAATATCAGTAACCGCCGGCACTACTGATGAAACTACAATTCCGGATATTTCTGATATTAAAACACCATAATTCCTGAAAATACTTTTAAAATCATTACTGTATTCTTCTGCAGTCTTATTCTTATCAGTAATTAATCTTTCTTTAAATCTAAAGCTCTCACCGCAGAATGCACCAGCTACTATATTTGTATTACCTATATCGACAGCAAGTATCATTGAAAATCCTCTAATTTTCCGTGCTTTTCATATCTGGATTTTTTTATTATCTTGTTATCTTCATCAACAAACACAACATAAGGCGGATTTTCTTCAACTTCATCAGGTGACATATCGGCATAAGACATTATAATTATAAAATCACCTTTCTGTCCTGCTCTTGCTGCCGCACCGTTAAGACAGATTAAACCGCTTCCTCTTTCTCCTGCTATTGCATAAGTTTCAATACGGTTTCCATTATTTACATTTACGATATGGACGTGTTCATACTCTTTTATATTGGAAGCGTCCATTAAATCCTCATCAATCGTTATACTTCCTATATAATTCAATTCCGCCTGTGTAATTACTGCACGGTGGATTTTACTTTTTAAAACAGATATAGTCATAATTTTATCAATCCTGCTCAATAAAGAAATTGTCAATAAGACGTGTTTTTCCGATATATACTGCCATTGCACAAAGTGCCGGACGGTCTATTTTTTCAATCATCTGCATTGTATCCAAATCTACAATTTTAACATAGTCAATTTTAGCAAGTGGTTCGGATTCAATATTCTTTTTCATAGCGTCAAGTATAATATTACAATCCCTTTCACCGTTCTTTACCATATCTATACCCATAAAAATCGTCTTGGAAAGTATCAGTGCAGATTTTTTTTCCTCATCGCTGAGATAGGTATTTCTTGAACTTTTTGCAAGTCCGTTTTCTTCTCTTACTATAGGACAACCTATAATTTCAATATCTATATTCAAATCCCTGACCATATGCTTTATAACTGCAAGTTGCTGAGCATCTTTCTGTCCAAAATATGCACGGTCAGGCTTTACTATATTAAAAAGCTTTGTAACTACTGTACATACACCCCTGAAATGAACAGGTCTGCTGAGTCCGCAAAGTTCTTGAGTGAGAACAGTCATATCAACAAAAGATGAAAAACCGTTTTTATACATTTCGTCAGGCTCAGGATTAAATATAATATCTCCTCCGCTCTCTTCAACTATTTTTGAATCGTGCTCAATATCTCTGGGATAGCTGTCCAAATCCTCATTTGCACCAAATTGCATAGGATTTACAAAAACGGATACTACTGTTCTGTCATTGTTTTCAGAAGATTTTTTTATAAGACTTGCGTGGCCTTCATGAAGATATCCCATAGTCGGAACAAATCCTACTGAAAAACCTTCTTTTCTCCATTCACTAACCTGATTTCTTATTTCTTCCACTGTTTTTACTATCTTCATATTAATCCTCCGTCTGATACTTTTCTTTGATTTTACTTATAATCTCATTATCTATTTTAAAAATATGCTCTGATGACGGGAATGTACCAGATTTAGTTTCATCTATATATTTTTTAAATCCGCTTTTCATAATCTCTCCAACGTTTTCAAACTTCTTAGCAAACTTAGGAGTAAAATCGCTGAACATTCCAAGCATATCCTGATACACAAGCACCTGACCGTCACAACCTGCACCTCCGCCGATTCCTATAGTAGGAATTGACAGTTTTTTTGTAATAACCTCTGCCAGTTCAGCTGGTACGCATTCCAGAACTACTCCGCAAGCACCTGCTTTTTCTATATTAATTGCATCTTCAACAATCTGCTCAGCTCGTTCAAGTTCTTTTCCCTGAACTTTAAATCCGCCAAATACATTTACAGACTGCGGAGTCATTCCCAGATGTGCAACAACCGGAATTGATGCATTAGTAATAGCCTTGATATGTTCACAGACTTCTATACCGCCTTCAATCTTGACAGCGTTCGCATTACCCTCTTTAATAAGTCTTCCAGCATTTTTTACTGCATCATATACACCCGTTTGATATGACATAAACGGCATATCCGTAACGATAAAAGCGTTCTTTGCACCTCTTGCAACTGCCTTTGTATGATGTATCATATCTTCCATTGTAACAGGTAAAGTATTTTCATAGCCAAGCATTACCATTCCAAGGGAATCACCTACAAGAATACAGTTTATTCCGCATTCGTCCTGCATTTTGGCTGTTGAATAGTCATAAGCAGTGAGCATTGTTATTTTATCTCCGGACTGCTTTTGCTTTATTAATGTTGAAACAGTATTTTTCATTTTTATTATCCCTCATTCAAAATTATTTTAATCCACGTGCTTTCACACAACACAGAATAACATATGTTATTTTATTGAATTTCAATAGGATTTATTATATCACATATTCTCAAATTTTTCAAGCCTTTTTAACTGTTAATTGATAATTAATATACCAATATTGAGATACAGGGCAAATACAAGCCATAATATATACGGAATATTTATATATCCTGCTGATTTATTGGATTTTCCGAACTGAACCGCCATTTTTATTACAAGTATCAAAAGAATAAATATCACCAGTGCTGAAATACCTATAAGATGAAATCTGAAAAATAATATACTCCAGAGAAAATTTACAGCAAGCTGTAAGAAATACAATATCATATTTTGTTTTCTGTTTTCCTTGTCAGAGTAATATACTATATATGCAGATGCTCCCATCAGTGCATACAATACAGCCCACGCCAACGGAAAAACCCACGCTGGTGGCGATAATGGAGGTTTTTCAAACTGTGGATACAATGAAAAAGAATTGCCAGCGATAATTCCTGAAAGAACTCCAATAAGTTCTGTTGAAAAAATAAAAATAAGAAGTTCAGTTAATTTTACTTTTTTCATCATTCAGACCCCTAACATAAAATAAATATATTACAATTTTATGCTGAAATCTGATATGATATGTTGTTTATATTTTTTCTGAAAGATTCGGAAAAATCTCAAGACTTCTCTTTAATATTCCCTGCATATACGCAATTGCAGTGCCATAGTTTGTAAATGGTATACCCTGTGATACAGCTCTTTTCATACGGCTTTGTACTTCACGTGAATTCAGCATACAGCCCCCACAATGAATAATAAGATTATACTGAGATAAATCTTCGGGAAATCCTGTTCCAGATGAAAATTCAAAAATGAAATTTTTTCCAGTATATTTTCTGAGAAGATTCGGAATTTTAACAGTTCCTATATCATTGCACTGTCTGTGATGCGTACATCCCTCAGATATTAATATTCTGTCATTTTCTTCAAGAGATTTTATTTTCAAAGCACCATTTACTGCTGTTTCAAGAAAGCCCTTATATCTTGCCATAATTATTGAAAATGATGTAAGCGGAATATCTTTGGGGGTAATATCAGATACCATTTTAAATACCTGACTATCTGTTATTACAAGAGACGGCTTTTTATTAAATACTGAATTATTGCCGAAAATATTTTTAAGCTGATTTTCCTTTACAACAACTGCACAGGCATCTGACTCAAGAATATCTCTTATAACCTGTTGCTGTGGAAGTATGATTCTTCCTTTTGGAGCTGATTCGTCAATCGGAGTTACAAGAATAATAAAATCATCTGGCTTTATCAAATCCCCGACAAGTTTTGAATCAAAATCATCAGGCTTTTTAAGAAGACCTATTTTTTCTTTAAGATAATTTATATTATATCCGGTTAATGCACTTGTATATAT
>CAMWNQ010000149.1 GCA_947175655.1 uncultured Clostridia bacterium
GAATATAAAATATAAATCCTGAGTGCCGTTAAGACCTGATACAGAGGCTGTTATTTCTTTAAATGAACTGCCTGTTGCCGGAACTTTTATATATCCTACAGTTTTTCCGTTTTCACTGCCAGTACATATTTTTATTGCACCACCGTTTGTTGAAGAAACATTAACTTTAACTGATGAAGCTCCTTTTGAAAAATTAACACCTTTTACACCAATCCAGTCGCCTTTCTGAATATCTGTAACAACAGTATCACCAAGACCCTTTACATTAATACCTGCCTGTCTGTAAATTGTTTCAGCCGGAATTTTTCCATATGGATTAAGTGTTTTAAGCTGGTCAATACCTTTCATAGTACCTGTTACAGCAGAAATCTTTCCGTTTGAAATAGTCATTTTATCAACTTGTGGACTTCTATAGTTTCCCTCTATTCCCATTGCACCCTCAACCGGTCTTGAATGATAGAAGAGATAATTCTGATTATTGAAATTAACTATTGAATGATGATTATTTCCATAATATCCAAAAAATACACCCTGATTTTTAAATAATTCTCCTCCGTATGTATAAGGACCAAGAGGATTATCAGCTACCATATACTCAATAGCACCACTTGTAAGTCCATATTGATTACCTGATGTATTCCAGTTTGAACAGTAAGTATAATAATACTTGTTGCCAATTTTATTTATTCCGGAATCTTCAAATATATAAGGTGCATTTATTGTTACAGGATTTCTGGCAAGACTTATCATATCATCGCCAAGTTTTACTATTCTTGAAGTTGCTGGCATTTCTGTTTTGCCCTCCGGAACTCCTCCGCCAAAGCAGAGATAACCAGTGCCATCATCATCAACAAATACAGCAGGGTCAAAAAGCCAGAGAATATCACTGCAATTAGGTACATTTCTTGTTATAAGAGCGTGTCCAAGGGGGTCACTCCAAGGCCCCGTCGGACTATCTGATGTAAGTACGCTTACACCATTTCCTCCATTACAGAAATAAAGAAAAAATTTTTCTTTGCCATTAATAGTTTTATGTGCTGCACAAGGTGCCCAAGAACAAGTTGCCCATTTTGCAACACCTGTTGAGCCTGCCACCTGTATTGCACCGTGGTCAGTCCAGTTTACCATATCATCTGATGAAATACAATTTATTTTATCTACAAGTGAATATGTATTTTCTGTAATATTTCCATTACTGTCATATTCAATAACATCATTTGTGGTATAAACATATACACGTCCATTATACTCCATTACGCCAGGGTCTGCACCGAAACGCTGAGTAAAAAGGGGGTTTCCTTCATCTGCATTTTTATATGACGCAAGAGGTTTTACTGATGCAAAAATTTTTTCCATTTCTGATTTATCAACTTTTATCTGAGATGTGGGAAAACCTTCAATTCTTCCAAGGACAAAATCCTGAATAAGCTGAACATCTTTAATATCAGCAACGCCGTCCTGATTTACATCACAAGCATTTTTTGATGAGCTTTCTGTAAATCCTGATGCTATACCCTGTCTTGCCTCTGAAATATCAACAGCGTCTATAACACCGTCGCCATTTATATCTCCAAGAGATTTTATTTTTGCTTCACCCGCACCAATAATAGTTGTTCCTGCTATTGCACCTATTACTTCATCAATATAGAAATTATTCGTACTTTCAGCAGTTTCAACATAAATCTGCATATCTGAAGCATCATCAGGAATTTTATAATTTTTATTTGCAAGCTGTACCCACTCACCTTTTACTGCCGTTGCTTCTGCAATAGTTTTATATTGTGTATCACCGTTTGCATCAACATACTGCAATTTAAGATAAAATTTATCTGTAGCATCACCATCAAAATATATTACATTTGCACTGAAACTGTATTCCTGACCTTTAATAAAAGCTCTTGGATTAAGTTTCTTTGAAGCACCATTCCAGGCATCAGTTCTATCCTTTATAAGAAGTGCTTCATCGCCCACATAAGCTGTTCTTCCGCTTGTAAGAATCTCTCCTGACCCTCTTATGTTCCAATTGCAGGTATCTCCTTCAAATCCATCAGCGAAATACCAGCCATACTGATTAGGTTCAATAGGTTTAACATCTCCGCCATTAAAATTGCTACCGTCACCCCATTCAGACTGTGGAATCATTGAAGTAAGTGTTGTATATGCAAGTTTAGGCTGATTATTGGAATCAAAAAGCAATGCATTGCTTCCTTCTTTAAGCCAAGAATTAGCATCATTAGGCCCCCATATGCATACAGCTGTAACACGTCCGTCTGACTGAGGATTTTCGTTCCAGTCCATAGCTGCTTTAAAAATAGCTTTGTATTTATTGGCCTGTTCCTGAAGTGAATATTTTCCTCCTTCAATGGATATGTCAAGTTCAGTAATCTGAACATCACAGCCTATTGAAAGATACTTCTTCATAGCTTCAATGTATGAATCAGTACCTGCAAATCCTGTAGCGTTTGCAGGTATATGTGACTGCATACCAACACCATCAAGAAGACCTTTTTCGTAAAGTGATTTGCACATAGAATAAATTGCATCGCGTTTATGGTCCCAGTATTCATTATAATCATTGTAATAAAGAGCACAGCATTTCGGTGCATATTTTCTTGCATATGTAAATGCCTTTTCAACAAATGCATTGTTTCCATAAACCTGTACCCAAGCTGATGTACCGTCTACAACATTATTATCCCCTGGCACACGAGAACCGCCATTATTTGCAGTTCTGTTTGAATCATCACTGATACATTCATTAGCTACATCATATGCATAAAGATTTAAATCAGGATACTGAGTTTTAATTGCCTCGAACATATTTTTTATATAACTTTCAAGACGTTTATCCATAACATCAGAAGATACCCAGTTACCGTTTGCCTGAAAATTATCTTTGAAGAACCATACCGGAGTCTGGCTGTGCCATACAAGAGTATGACCTCTCATTGCTATATTATTCTGAACACAAAAATCAATAATAGCTGATGCATTATTTAACGATACTCCGATATTTGTTCCGCTGCATTGTGACTGTACAAGAGTGGCATCAGGCTTCAATTCATTTTCACATTCTATACTGTTGTAATTCTGAATTATATTTGCTGTTATAGCAGAATTTTTAACTGTTCCATTATTAAGTATATTTCCAACTCTGAAATAATTCGCAAATTCATCTTTCAGACCTTTTTGTGATGAAACAGCATATACAGTATTTTTCTTGTTATTTGATGTTATACTTACATCATCGAATCTGAAATCTGCTGTTGAATCAGTTGTAATAGTAAGTCTGAATTCATAACTGTTTTTTGGTGCTGTATAATCTGCTGAAAGTTCAGTCCACTTACCACCTTTTACATTCTTTGATGCTATTTCAACAGTTTTTTCTTCACCTGTATCAGAATCTATACAGAGAAGCGAAAGACGGAAAATTTCATCTGTTTCACTGTAGACTTTTACATTATAAGTATATTTTTCACCGCCTGAAAGATACAAACCCTTTGAAGAACTTGCACCATCAATTGAATTCATTCTTCCAGATACTTTCATACCCCTTGAATTTTCATAACCGCACGCATCTTCAGCGATAAGTTTTACAGTATCATTGTTACCATACCAGCCACCATAGTTAATTTCAAAATTATTGCTTACAACTTCAGAAGCATAAGCTTTTTCTGAAATCTCAGGAAAACAAGCTAACATACCAGTACAACAAGCCAATGCAGTAAGACTTGCTGAAAGTTTTTTAAAACGCATTTCAGATTCCTCCTTAGTAAAAATTAACCAGTACAAATATCATTTATTTTTTATAGTATATCACAACAAAAAAGCTTTGTATTGCATATTTGTAATGTTATTTATATATCTGTCATATTAAAAATATTTTTTTGCTCTGTATTCATTTGGCGTAATATTTTTTATTTCTTTAAATACACGACAAAAATGACTTTGTGAGGAAAAACCAAGATAATCACTTATTGATGCCAGGCTTTTGTCTGTTGAATAAAGAAGCTCTTCTGCTTCTTGAATTTTTTTAAGCTTTATAAAATCGGATAAATTCATACCTGTATGTTTTTTGAATTCAGTAGTAAGTCCTCCTCTACTTTTTCCTAAATAATCTGCTATATCAGATGTTTTTATGGCTTCTGACATATGATCTGACTCTTATACAAAACACCCAGCCCACGATACCGTACTACATCGAAGAAGCCGAGTGCAGAGTGAAAAAAAAAAAG
>CAMWNQ010000150.1 GCA_947175655.1 uncultured Clostridia bacterium
CTATATTTGTATTCATAAAAATACCTCCTGAAAAAAATATAATCTTTCCTGAAAAAATATTAAAAATGCCTTGACATTGAATTATAAAAATGATATTATAGTTATTAAGGTAGAGGTGCAGTAAAGATTAGTAACGTCAGTTCAGGAAAACCATTCCGTTTATACGACGTGAAAGGCAATACTGCCGAGAGACAGTTTCTGGTAAATTCTGTTTCGGGCATTTGTTTAACAGGCAAATGACTGTCATCATGAGATTATGATGGGGAGCTATCAGCATATTTAGTAATGCAATGATATTTCTATTATAACTCATAATGTGCCGGTTTGCAACCGGTTTTTTTATTTTAAAATATTAATATTTTTAAAGGAGATTTTTTATGAGACAGTACAATGTAGGTATTATCGGTGCAACAGGTATGGTTGGTCAGCGTTTTGCGACACTTCTTGAAAACCATCCTTGGTTTAACGTTAAGGTTCTTGCAGCATCAGCAAGGTCAGCAGGCAAAACATACGAAGAAGCAGTAGGTAGTCGTTGGGCTATGATTAATCCTATGCCTGAAAGTATGAAAAATATGGTAATTATGAATGCCTCAGAGGATATAGAAAAAATTGCTGGTATGGTTGATTTCTGTTTCTGTGCAGTTGATATGAAAAAAGATGAGATTAAGGCTCTTGAAGAAGCTTATGCAAAAGCAGAATGCCCTATAGTTTCTAATAACTCAGCTAACAGAAGCACTCCTGACGTTCCTATGGTAGTTCCTGAAATAAATGCAGACCATATCGAAATCATTCACGCTCAGAGAAAGAGACTTGGTACTAAAAAAGGATTTATAGCTGTTAAGTCTAACTGTTCAATACAGAGCTATGTTCCGGCACTTCACCCACTTATGAAATTCGGACTCAAAAGAGTTCTTGCATGCACATATCAGGCTATATCAGGTGCTGGAAAAACTTTTGAGACTTGGCCGGATATGGTTGATAACCTTATCCCGTTCATAGGAGGAGAAGAAGAAAAATCTGAGCAAGAACCACTTAAAGTATGGGGTCATATTGAAAATGATTCTATAGTAAATGCTATTGAACCTTCAATTACAACACAGTGCCTCAGAGTTCCGGTATCAGACGGTCATACAGCAGCAGTCTTTGTTGATTTTGACAAGAAACCTACAAAAGAAGAAATTCTTGAACTTTGGAAAGATTTTAAGGGCATTCCTCAGGAACTTGAACTTCCATCAGCACCAAAGCAGTTTATAAATTACTTTGAAGATGATAACCGTCCTCAGGCTAAGCTTGATAGAATGCTTGAAAATGGTATGGCAGTTTCAACTGGAAGACTCCGTGAAGATAAACAATATGATTATAAATTTGTATGTCTTTCACATAATACATTAAGAGGTGCAGCCGGAGGTGGTGTATTGCTTGCTGAACTTCTTGCAGCAAAGGGTTTTTTTGATTAATATATCAGGAGTGAAAAGTTAATATAATGGAAATAAATATAAGAAAAGCCGATGTGTCAGATGCTGAAACAATATGCAACTTTATTCATCAGCTTACAGAATTTGAAGGCTTTGGTGAAGACTGTACTTTGACCGTAGACGAAACTGTAAGGCTTATGAAAAAAGCAAACGGTCTTCATGCAGTTATTGCCGAGGATAACGGAGTAGCTGTAGGATTCGCAAGTTACTTTTATTTTCCTCTTGCAACGCTCTCAGGAAGAAAGATTCTCTATATAGAAGATGCTTTTATTGTTGAGGAGATGAGAAGACAGGGTATAGGAAAAGCAATATTTGAATTCATTGAAGAAATCGGAAGAGCTAAAAATTGTCTTCGTCTTGAGTGGAAATGTCTTTCTTGGAATGAAAATGCCGTTAAATTTTATGAAAGTATGAGTGCCGGCGTTTCAAAAAAATGGATAACATATATGAAAAAACTTTAAAAACAATAATCTGGGTTTTTCCGTTTGCCGTAAAAACGGAAAAACCGCTTTTTATAAAATATAAAAGAGCGGTTTTATGGAGATATATATGAAAAATACTATTTTTACAGGTGCAGGCATAGCAATTGTAACACCTATAAACAATGACGGTTCAATTAATTTTGAATGTCTCGGAGAAATGATAGACTATCAGATTGAAAGTGGTACAGATGCTATTATTATATGCGGTACTACTGGAGAAGCTTCTACTATGAGTGATGCTGAACATCTTGAATGCATAAAGTTCGCTGTTGAAAGAACAGCAAAGAGAGTACCAGTAATTGCAGGAACAGGAAGCAATGATACAGCATATGCTGTAGAACTTTCAAAGGAGGCTCAGGAACTTGGAGCTGATGCTCTTCTTGTTGTAACTCCTTATTATAACAAGACAACTCAGAGAGGACTTGTAGCACATTTTACAGCTATTGCTGATGCTGTTGATATTCCTATTATACTTTATAATATCCCTGGAAGAACAGGTATTAATATAGATGTTGCAACTGTTAAGACTCTCGGACAGCATAAAAATATAGTAGCTGTAAAGGAAGCAAGTGGTAATATAAGTTATGTTGCAAAGCTTATTGCAGAGTGTGGTGACCTGGTTGATGTTTACAGTGGTAACGATGATATGATAGTTCCTATAATGTCACTCGGCGGAAAGGGTGTAATATCTGTACTTTCACATATTATCCCTAAGGAAACTCACGAAATGGCAGAATATTGTCTTAAAAACGATTTTGAAAAAGCATCAAAAATACAGATAGAATATCTTGACCTTATTAATGCTATATTTATAGAAGTAAATCCTATACCTGTTAAAGAAGCATTAAATATAATGGGAAAGAATGTCGGCCCTTGCAGAATGCCTCTTTATCCTATGAGCGATGAAAACAGAGCTAAGCTCGAAGCTGTACTTAAAAAACATAATCTTGCATAATAAACAGATATTAAGACAGTTAAAAATAATTTTGAAAGGAAAGTTGAAAAATGACTAAAATTGCAATCTGCGGTGCAAACGGCAAAATGGGCAGAACAATATATAACTGTGTTTCATCAAGAGATAACTGTACTGTTATCGGTGGTATAGATATATATACTAAACAGTATGCCAATTTTCCAATTGTAGATTCTCCTGAAAAGCTTCCTGAAAAGCCTGATGTAATTATAGATTATTCAAATCCAGCATCTCTGGACGGTCTTCTTAATTACTGTCTTTCAACAGGAACTCCAGTAGTATTTGCTACTACAGGATATAGTGAAGAACAAATAAACAAAATCAAATCTGCTTCAGAACAGATTCCAGTATTTTTTACATTTAATATGTCACTTGGAATAAATCTTCTTGTACAGCTTGCAAAAAAGGCTGCTTCTGTATTAGGAGACCAGTTTGACATTGAAATAGTTGAAAAGCATCATAATCAGAAAATAGATGCTCCAAGCGGTACTGCTATAATGCTTGCAAATGCTATAAACGAAACTCTTGATAACAAATATCATTATACTTATGACAGACATTCACAGCGTAAAAAGCGTGAAAAGACAGAAATAGGTATGCACGCAATAAGAGGCGGTACAATAGTAGGGGAACACGATATTATATTCGCCGGTCACGATGAGGTTATTACTCTTTCACATTCAGCAGCATCAAAATCAGTTTTTGCAGAAGGTTCAATAAATGCAGCAATTTATCTTAAAGATGTAAAAGAAGCCGGTCTTTATGATATGGCAAGTCTTGTATAATCAAATTATATTTATCAAAGGGCGAACTTTGTTCGCCCGATAATATTAATATTGCAAATTTACATAATAATAAATCTTATTATAGATTTATTATATAAAATTAAGAGGTCTTTTTTATGGATAAAATAAAAAAACTGGCTATATTTGATTTAGACGGTACTCTTGCAGATACTCTTGAAGATTTAGCAAATGCTGTTAATTATGGGCTTGGAAATCTGGGCTATCCTGAACATAACATAGATAAATACAATCAATTTGTTGGCAATGGTGTTCAGAAACTTTGTGAAAGAGCATTACCTGATGCATTTAAGGACAACCAGAATATAACACAGCTTCATAGGGAATTTGACTTTCTCTTATAAACATCTCCGAGCCCACGAGACCGTACTA
>CAMWNQ010000151.1 GCA_947175655.1 uncultured Clostridia bacterium
ATACTATTTTAAGAATATGAATATTGTTTCAATAGCTGATATGTTAAATATATCACCAGCATCTGTTTCAGTAACAATGAAAAGAGCAAGAAATAATATCATAAAATATATGAAATATTATTTTTAATTAAGGAAATTTTAAATATGAATACACCAATCTATAATTTCATTTATAATCTTAACCATAACAATATATTAAGAGGATTTATGCCCGGACATAAAGGCAAATCTCTGAAAAAATCTCTGGAAAGTCTGTATCAGTATGATATAACAGAAATGAGAGGGGCAGACAGTCTTTTTGAAGCCAGCGGAATAATAGCTGAAAGTGAAAAAAACGCCTCCAAGCTTTTTGGAACAGAATATACAGCATATTCAGCATCAGGTTCAACACTTTCAATTCAGGCAATGCTCACACTTATGAAATGGGAAAAACGAAAAGCCTTTGCAGTAAGAAATATCCATCGTTCTTTTTTAAACGCCTCAGCACTTCTTGATTTTGATGTAGAATGGATTTATCCAAGATACTCCAATGAAATAATATCAGGAGAAATAAATTTACAGGATATTGAAAATAAGCTTAAATCCTGTAAAGAACCATCTTTTTTATATATTACATCTCCTGATTACACCGGAAAAATATATGATATTAAAAAAATAGCAGAAATATGCCATAAATATGATTCACGTCTTTTAGTTGATAATGCACACGGGGCATTGCTTGCATTTATGCCGGAAAATATTCATCCGATACATCTGGGAGCAGATTTATGCTGTGATTCTGCACATAAAATGTTGCCTGCACTTACCGGAGCAGGATATATTCATACTTCAAGACCAGAATATGCAAAGAATATAAAAAAGGCAATGTTATTATATGCATCAACAAGTCCCTCATATCTGACAATGATGTCTCTTGATTTATGCAACAAATATATCAGTGAAAATATACAAAATGATATAAATAAAAATCTCAAATACATATCAGAATTAAAGAGAGAATTTGCAAATGATATTGATTTTGCAAAAGGTGAACCATTTCATCTGTGTATAAAAAATTTCAATGGAAAAGAATTTGAAAAATTTATGTATTCAAAAAAAGTTGAGTGCGAATATTCAGATTTTGAATATTTTATAATGCTTATGTCACCATTAAATACTGAATATGAATATAAAATAATTTCTCAGGCACTCAGATATACAATTTTATCAATAAAACCAGTAATCAAACATAATGATTCAATAGATTTTCCGGAAATGAAAAAAGCAATGAGTATACGTGAAGCTGTTTTTGCAGAATCAGAAGAAATTTCAATTGAAGAATCCTTAGGAAGAATATGTGCTGAAACCAATATACCATGTCCACCAGCAGTACCAATAGCCATCAGCGGAGAACTTATTACAAAAGAAACAATAAATATTTATAAAAAGTATGGTATTTTTACTGTAAATGTGGTAAAATAAATATATTCAAAATAATGAAACTCTAAAAATTCAAAAGGAAGATTTTAGATGAAGAAAATATATGGTAATCATAAATTAATAAAAATGCTTGAAGATATGGTAAAAAATAATCATATATCACATGCGGTTCTCTTTTATGGTGAAAACGGCATAGGAAAAAAAACAATTGCAGAATATTATACATATCTTTTAATGTGTCCGAATGTAAAAGACGGCAAACCGTGTTTTAACTGCAAAACCTGTCATAATATAGCTGACAATATACACCCTGATATAATTACTGCTGAAAAAAGCGGAAAACTGGGCGGATATTCTGTTGAAACAGTAAGAAAAATATGCTCTGATGCATTTATAAAGCCGAATAATTCAAGGAAAAAAATATATATATTTAAAGATTGTAGCCATATGGATGAACGTTCTCAAAATACACTTCTCAAAATCATAGAAGAACCGCCAGAGTATGTTTATTTTATATTTACAGCGGAATCGAAATCAAAATTTCTTCCAACAATAATTTCAAGATGCATGTCATTCGGAGTATCCCCTTGCAGTGAAGAAGAATGTCAGACGGCATTGCTTGAAACAGAAAATGATGTTAAATCAGTTGAAAATGCAGTTGAATGCTTTCATGGAAATATAGGAATGTGCAAAAGTTTCATCAATGATGAAAAAATAAGGGAAAGCGTAAATATTGTCAAATCCGTAACAGACAGTATAATAAGAAAAAATGAATATGAAACTCTCCTTGCAATGAATAATCTGGGAAAAGAACGTGAAGAAATAAAAAAATCTCTTACTATGCTTGACCTTATAATAAGAGATGCAGTAATTTTAAATTATGATGAAAACCCTGTATTTATTGGCTGTTATCCTGAAGGCTCAAGAAATCTATCTGACATAATATCACTTAATACAGGAAATTATATACATAGACTTATTGAAAAAGCTTGGCATTCAATAGGAACTAATGTGAATATAACATTAATTCTGTCTGCACTTTGCAGTGAAATATTTGAAATCTTATAGAAGCAGGAGGAATTTTAATGACTGAAATAGTAGGAATAAAATTCAAAAAAGGCGGAAAAACATATTATTTTGCACCTGAAAACAATATAAAAGTTCATTTAGGAGATAAAGTAATTGTAGAAACTTCCAGAGGTATTGAATGCGGTGATGTTGTAATAGAAAATAAAATGACTGATGATAAAAATATATCCGCACCTCTTAAACCAATACTTAGAATTGCCAATAAAGAAGACTTGGAAATAATAAAACAGAATAAACAAAGAGAAAAAGATGCATTTACAATATGTGAACAGAAAATAAATGCAAGGAAACTAAAAATGCATCTCGTTGATGTTGAATGTGCATTTGACAGAAACAAGCTCTTATTTTATTTTACAGCTGAATCAAGAGTAGATTTCCGTGAACTTGTAAAGGATTTAGCAGCTGTTTTTAGAACAAGAATAGAACTCCGACAAATAGGTGTACGTGATGAAGCTAAAATTTTAGGTGGTCTGGGAATATGCGGACGTGAGTTCTGCTGTAAGAATCATCAGGGAGATTTTCAGCCGGTATCAATAAAAATGGCAAAAGAACAGGGACTTTCACTGAATCCAGTAAAAATATCAGGAACTTGCGGAAGACTGATGTGCTGTTTAAAGCATGAACAGAATGCATATGAAGATTTACTACGTGTAACTCCTAAAACAGGTGCTATTGTAACAACTCCGGACGGAAACAAGGCAACAGTTATAGAAACAAATCTTATAACAGGAAAATTAAAAGTAAAACCTGAAAAATCTGATGTACCTGTTATTTATGACCGTTGTGAAATCAAGCTTGTTCGTGATGCAGAAATAAAAGTAAACCGTGATGAACTCAAAGCACTGAAGAACTTAGAGGAATAAATTATGAGTGCAAAGATAAATTATCAGAAAATTCTGGAAAGCGAATTAAAAAAAATCGGAAACAGCACTCCTAAACTTTTATTGCATTCCTGCTGTGCACCGTGCAGCAGTTATGTGCTTGAATATCTCACAGAATATTTTGAAATAATATTATATTATTATAATCCTAACATATATCCAGAAAAAGAATATAACTATCGTCTTGAAGAACTTAAAAGACTTATTAATGCAATGCCATTAAAAAACAAAATATATATAACTCCCAGTGAATACAATCCGGATTGTTTTATGAAACTTTCAGAAGGACTTGAAGAACTTCCTGAAAGAGGTCTGCGATGTCAGAAATGCATAATGCAGAGACTCAAGAAAACAGCCGAAAAAGCAGTTGAACTCAATGCAGATTATTTTACAACAACTCTTACTATCAGCCCATATAAAGACAGCGAATATATAAATAAAGCTGGAAGTGAACTTGAAAAAGAATATAAAATTAAATATCTTTTTTCGGACTTTAAAAAACGAGAAGGCTATAAACGTTCAATACAGCTTTCAGAACAGTATAATCTTTACAGACAGAATTTTTGTGGCTGTATCTACAGTAAAAAGATTGCAGAGGCTCAGAAATCAGTATAAATATAACAAAAAAAGGCAGATTTTTTATCTGTCTTTTATTTATATTAAACAAAAATTAATATTATCTCGTCTTTTTGATATTCATAAATCACTATTATAT
>CAMWNQ010000152.1 GCA_947175655.1 uncultured Clostridia bacterium
AACAAAATAAAAAAAAGTGCTAAAGGTACAAAAAAGGAGAAAAAATTATGAATATTTCATTTTTAAAGGAATATATTAAACATCCAACAAGTATAGGTGCTGTTGCACCAAGCAGTAAATATCTTGCTGAAAATATGATGAAACCTATTGATTTCAATAATTGTAATTGTATTGTTGAATATGGTGCAGGAACAGGCATATTTACCAGTGAACTTATAAAAAGAAGAAAAAAGGACACAAAACTTCTTATTATAGAAAAAAATGAAAAATTTTATAATATGCTTATGCAGAAGTTTGGAAAACTTGAAAATGTATTCATTATAAACGGAGATGCCCAGAAATTAAAAAGTTATCTTTCATATTATAATATTCCTGCTGTTAATTATATTGTATCTGGTCTGCCGTTTGCATCACTACCCTCTGAAATATCAAACAGAATTCTTTATGTTACAAGAAGAATTCTTGCAGAAAGTAAAGGAAAGTTCATAACTTTTCAGTATACTTTATTCAAAAAAGGTCTCTTTGAAAGATTTTTTAATATAAGAGATATAAGCACTACTATCAGAAATATTCCGCCTGCTTTTGTACTTACTATGACTCCAAAAATGAAACGCAAGAAACATTAAAATCTTAGTTGAAAATACTTTGAATATTTACTTGATTTTGCCTTGAATTGACATATTTTATGTAATAAGTTCATATAAATATTTAAAATCAAAAACTTTTGAGGAGATTTTTATATGAATATACCTATTATCTCATTATTGCAAAGTAATCCGATTGCCGTGGCAGTTATGAACGGAAGTAGTAAATATCCTGATATATATGGATTAGTCCGCTTTTATCAGACAAATGACGGAGTAATCGTTTTTGCTGAAATAAAAGGATTGCCTGAAAATAATATCCTTGGATTTCATATTCATTCTGGAACTTCCTGTAGCGGAAATACAGAAGATGAATTTGCAGATGCTATGTCACATTATAATCCTGATAACCGTGAACATCCTTATCACTCCGGAGATTTGCCACCTTTATTTTCTAATAATGGAAAAGCTCTTTCAATATTTCTTACAGACCGTTTTACAGTTGATGATATAATAGAAAAAATAGTCATAATTCACAGCAAGCCTGATGATTTTAAAACACAACCTTCAGGAGATTCTGGAATTAAAATTGCTTGTGGTATTATCGGAAAAGTTGAAAGGTAAAATATATGCGGACAGTTCTGTTTTCATTGAACTGTCCGCATTTTTAGTATACTTTAAACAGGAAGTTTTGTAACTATTTTTGCTAAATACTGTTGTATGGTTAATGCATCAGTCGCATCAATACCATTTCCGCTTCCGTGAACATCTGCATTTCTCAGACCTTTTTCAGTCAAATTATTGGCTTTAGCATTTCCGACATATGATGCTATTGATACTACATCAGCAACATCTATTAATCCGTCATCATTAGCATCTCCCCATATAATATTATCTTCTGTAGCTTTGGTTGTAGTAGTTGTTGTTGTTGTATCTGGTGCAGTAGTGGAAGGAGCAGTTGTTACTGTAAATGTTTCTGCAATCCAGTTCTGACACGCATTGCCATTAAGAGTATATTGCTGTATATTAGCTCCGGAACTGTTATCCGCATTTACAACTTCAAGTCCGCTTGTATATACCTTTAAAGTTTTATTATATGATACTCTTGTAACTATATTATATGTACCGTCCGGATTTTTCACAAATCGTACAAGCTGTGTATTGCTTTTACTGTCTCTTGCTTTAAGTTCAGCATTTCCATTATTGATATTAATATATCTGTGTTCACCGAGATTTGAAACAATATAATATAAATCATTTTCAGGTGTATTATTCATTGGCTTTAATGTCCAGCTGTTACTGTCCATAGATTTGTCAGCTCCCCACTGCTGAATATTCTGACCGTCTTTATCAACGCCATCCTTGATTTCCATATAGAGTCCTGAACTTGCATTTTTAAACATATAGTTTTTGCTGATGTCCATTATTTCTCCAGAATACTCAACTTCTTCAAGAATCCAGTCTTGACAAGATACACCGTTACTTTCCCATTGTTGAACATTTGCCCCTGATGTCTTATCTGCATTTATTACTTCAACACAGGATTTATTTGCTGACACTTTAGTTCTTATCTTATATGAACCGTCTGAATTTTTAGTGAATGCAAAGTGTTGATTTTTATTATCAGCCCTGTATGGATATATTGCTATATTTGTACCATTAGCTGATTTCCCGCCTGATACATCAAGTACAGAAGTCTTGTTTCCCGTCATTGATTGCAGATAGTAATAATTATCACCTGCTTGAACTAATCTCCATGTATTATTACTTTCTGAAATATCTGCGGATAACTGATTTACATTGTTTGAATCGGATTCGTTTACATTAAGATACATTCCACTATTGACATTTTTTATCATATAATATCTGTCAATATTCATCACTGAAGGTTCTGTATTTTCATTAAGGTTTCCACTTCGGTCAGGACCTTCAGTAAATCCTGCACTAGGAACTCCGGCATTGCTGTAACTGGAATAATTGATATTTGATTTATTATTCTGAGAACCGCTGTAATTTAGACAATAATTTTTAGCATCATCAGCAGACATTGACTTGTATGAATAGTTTTTTGAAGGCCTCCAAGTTGTCTCCTGAGCATAAGATGCTTCAAGCTTAAAGTTTGAATTGACCAGTTTTGAACCAGTTTCAGTATATGAACCAAGATATGTTCCTGAAAGGTCTCCATCAGCACCCTGCCCCGGTCTGTCATTTACTACCGAACCTTTTCTTGTTCCACCGTCATAATAGCAATTTTCAGCAAAAAGCTTGCAGGCAGTATATATGGTATACCCCATATCAAAATTTACAACATAATTATTTAATGAGTGATAAAATCCATATCTTAAAAGCCCCGGAGCTCTTGTCATACAATCATTGAAGTAATTATTTGATATGGTAAGCAGAGGCTTATTATTATATGTATCATATGCACTTTGATTGTCAGTAGGATATCCGAAAAGATTTCCATATTCATGAAGACCAAATTTACAATCTGAAACGGTTGCAAAATTTGCATTACCGTATATGCAAAGAAATTTATCCCAGTCAGGAAGTCCTGTTGAAGCTGTATTTACCTCATTATGTCCTACAAATTCGCAATGGTCAATCCATATATTAGTACCATATGGGAAATCCCATACATTATCAGCATTTAATTCTTTATCGTGGGAAATTTCAATATTTTTTATGATAAAATTATGACCAAGTCCGAAATCTTCGCGTTCGTATGTACGAAAAAATACATTGTAAAGTGAATTTGTACCATATCCACCTATAACGGTCTTATCAGGTCTTAAAAATATACGAGCATCATTAAATACATAACGTCCATTGCCATCTTTTGTATAATTTCCTGTTTTTGAAATATTTTTTGTGATTACAATAGTTTTAGGTTCATTGTCTTCGCACACTTTTTTAAGTTCATCAAAAGTCGATACTTCAACAGTTTCTCCAAGAAGACCTCCGATGACAGATGCTTTTTCATTACCGTTCATATCTTTGCAGTATCCTCCAAATCCCTGAATACCTGCAACATTAATAAGCCACTTCTGTGAATCAGATTCACTGTAAGCTGTAACAGATACATCATTTGATGAAACTGTCAGTGCCATATTTGTATCAGAATAATTTAATATACAATAATATAAATCATTGTCATAAATATCCTTGTTTATTGCTTTTACATACCAATATTGAGTTTTATCATTTTCATTTCCATAAATTACTGCTTTGGATTTATTCATTGTAAGGGGCCTTCCGGAAACTGCATTGACTATTCTGTAATATTTACCCTTTGAATCAGAACCACTGTAATCAAAACGCCACTGTTCATTTAACGAGCCGTCCTGTGAGGCAAGCACACAGGGAGTATTATCAGATGTCTTGTTTACGGTGAGATTTTTTGTGTTTCCATAGGTTGCAATATTTACAAGTTCTGCCGGATAGTCAGCTGATACTGCATATGTTTTTACTGTTTTATACGGCAGTGTTCCTGAAAATATCATAAAAATAAATGTAA
>CAMWNQ010000153.1 GCA_947175655.1 uncultured Clostridia bacterium
TGATAGTATTAATTTTAAGGAAAATCGTTATATGTTTATAGATTATCACAGTCATATACTGCCTGAAATGGATGACGGTTCTAGAAGTATTGAAGAATCGATTGAAATGATTAATACTCTTCAGGAACAGGGTGTTAAAAGATTTGTTGCCACTCCTCATTTTTATGCACATAGGGAAAAATCAGTAAACAGTTTTCTTGAAAAAAGAGAAAGTGCATTTAATAAACTTTCCGGAAAAAATTTACCTTTGGAGAATATACATCTTGGTGCAGAAGTATATATCGAAAGCAAAATAAGTGAATATCAGGATATAGAAAAACTTGCAATATCTGGAACAAGACTTATATTATTTGAACCGCCTTATTCTGGATACGTAAAAAATTTTTCTGATGAAATTAAGAATATAGCTTATTCTTTTAAACTCAAACCAGTTATAGCACATCTTCATCGTTATACTGGATTATACAATAAATCTGATATAGAAGAAATTTTAAATCTTGATGCAGTTTTTCAGATAAATAATGAAGCTTTTACAAATCTGGCAGAAAGAAGTTTTGTTGAGAATCTTATAAAAAATAATTATCCTGTAGTTTTTGGAAGTGACTGTCATAATATGTTATTAAGATTTCCTAATTTTAATATTCTTGCTGAAAAGTCTAAAAAGATGCAGAATATTATTGATGAATCAAATAATATTTTTGAAAAATATAGGATATAAAAAAGGGCGTTCATCGCCCTTATTTAATGTTTGATATTTAATTTAATAAAGGAGTGACTGTATTTATGAAAATTGTAACACCTGCTGAGATGGAAAAAATAGAAACTGAATCAGAGAAATATGGAGTTAGCCGAGAAGTGCTTATGGAAAATGCCGGAATCAAGCTTGCTAAGTTTATATCAGAAATAAGTCATGAAAATGGTTTCAGAAAGATATTATTTTTTTGCGGAAAGGGCAATAATGGTGGTGATTGCTTTGTAGCCGGAAGAGAACTGATATATAGCGGTTATAATGTTGTATTTGTACATATCTGCGGAATGCCTTCAACTGAACTTGCTAAAAGAGCATTTTTAAAAATTCCAAGGGAAAGAGCTGAATTTTTGAATGGATTTTGTTCAGAGAATATTAAAAGCAGTGTTGAATCCGAAGAGCTTGCATTTATGACCGGTCAGAGATATAAGGATTTTGCAAGACAGACCAAAATAAAAGAACAATCAAGAATAGAAAGTGTTTTAAATGCGATAGATGACAGTGATATTATTGTTGATGGTGTATTCGGAACTGGATTTCACGGTATAATTGAAAAAGAAACAACTGAGTATTTCAAAAAATCAGCATCGAAAGTAAGGATAGCTGTTGATGTTCCGAGCGGTGGGAACTGTAATACTGGTGAAATATCCAAAGGTACATTCAAAGCTGATTATACATTATCATTTGGATATATTAAGTGTGGAATTACTCAGTATCCGCTCAGGGAAATGTGCGGAGAAGTAAAAGTCTGTGATATAGGCATACCTCAAAAAAGCACTGATTTTCTTAAAAAAAATATAAGCATTATTGACAATGATATATTAAAAAATCTTAAACAGCACAGAAAACCTGATGCTCATAAAGGAGATTTCGGAACACTGTTATCAATTACAGGCTGTGACCGTATGAGAGGTGCATCGGTTATGTCTTCAATGTCAGCACTGCGTTCAGGATTAGGACTTTTGACGGTGGCATCTTCTTGGACTTGTTTGAATAATATATCATATCACATTCCGGAAGCAATAACCTTGCCTTTATCTGCAGACAATGAAGGATATATGCTTTTTGATGAAAACAAGGATATAATTGAAAAAGCTATGAAAAATGCAAAATCCATTCTTATAGGCTGTGGAATGGGAGTTACTGACAATACAAGAAAGCTTACTGAATTTATTATAGAAAATTCAGAATGTCCAGTAATTATTGATGCTGATGGAATAAATTGCATATCATCGGACATAGATATATTACTGAGGAAGAAAAATAATATTATCATTACACCTCATCCAAAAGAAATGTCACGTCTTTTAAAAACTAGTACGGGAATTATACAAAAAAACAGAATAGAAACAGCAATAAGATTTGCCGAAAAGTATAATATCACTGTTGTACTGAAAGGTGCGGGAACTGTGATTGCTGATTCTGGAAACTGCATGGTAAATACTACCGGAAATGCAGGAATGAGCAGGGGAGGAAGCGGTGATGTACTTGCAGGAATAATAGCGTCTCTCGTTGCACAGGGATATTCTTCATTTAATGCCTGTGTTTATGGTTCTTATATACATGGTCTTGCCGGAGATATTACCGCTGAAAAAATGGGTTATGAAGCTATGCTTCCTACAGATATTATAAATAATTTATCGGCATCATTTATGAGTATAAAATAACAGATATAATAAAATAAAAGAATGTGAAAAGTCAAAACATAAAGATAAGGAGAGTTTATTTATGAAGCGACTTATTACATTTACTATTGCAGGATTAATGCTTTTTTCTGTTACGGGTTGTAAAACATTGGGAGGCGGTGAGGAAATCACTGCTGAAAATAATCTTGATACGGCTTTTCAGACAGAAACCAATATCACTCTTGATGAGATGAAAGCAAGCGGAGTTCTTTGTAGATTCGGAGAGGGTATGTGGGAAATCGAATTTGATTCTCCAAACACTTTAAGCGGAGTAAAACTTGAATTTTCTGAAGGGACATCAACGGCATCTTATAAAGGATTAAGTTTTTCAGTGCCTCAATCAGCACTGCCTGTTAAGTCGATGATGAACAATCTTATTTCAGTAACTGATGAACTTGCCAGAAATGAAGAACTTTCAGGTGAAAAGGAAAACGGTGAGATGAAGATAAGCGGAAGTCTTGAAAGCGGAGATTATACTCTTACTATGGATAAATCCGGAAATCTTAAACGTTTTGAGATGCCTAATATGAAACTTGTTATGGAGTTCGGAGAAATGAAAGAAATAGGGTCAGGGTCATCGGATTCACAGCCAGAAGAGAATACAGAAGCAGTAAATATTTCGGAAACAGAAATCATAACAGAAACAACAGAATCATTGACAACTTCTTGATTATAACAGAAAAACAGGGACATATGTCCCTGTTTTTTGAAATTATCCGAAATAATAATCAAGCAGAAGATTTACAATACGGCTGTAGCTCTGTATACCGTCTTCTACTCCGTTAATTTTAAGATTTGTATCAGTAAATGTATCTGAAACGTTGTTTACTGTTTCACTTGAAATTATTTCTTTTTCCTTATTTTCTTCCCAGTAATCTTCTGGAACAAATTTGTACATATCATTTGATGTATTATTTGAAATTCTTTCAGAGATTTCAAATGCTTCTGTTATATTATTTTTATAGATTTCATTGTTTACATATTCAAGAGCGTTTAAATATCCACTGTATTGAAATTCCTTGTTATCGCTCTGAGTTGATGCAAGAAAAGCAAAGAAGCCAGCTTCATCTTCGTGGATTATTCCTTTCAGGTGTGAAAACTCGTGGCATATTGTATTCGGAAGATTTGAATCATATGCAATGGGATTATAATTTGCCTCAAGAGTAAAAGGAAAATATACGCCAAGAGTTCGAGTCTGACTCATTATGTATGATGATTTTATCGCTTTTGGATTAGGATAAAATCCTTTGAACTGTGTATATTTTTCGCCCATATTTTTCATAGCTTTTTTTGCTTCTTCAGAAAGATTGCAGGTTATAATAAAATTTCCATTTTCATCACGGCTTACTTCATCAGCAAGAATATTGGCGTTGTCAACAAGAATCGAATAAAGTTCAACAAGTTCACTTCTGGAACGTTCAGATTTGTTAAAGTATATTTGTGAAAATGGTGTTGCCTGATACATTATAAAACAGTTCAGAGTTTCAGTAGATAATATAAATGCAAGTATTGAAAGATATACTGAAAAATGTATTTTAATAATCCTGATTCGTGCATCTTTCTTTATGATAAAAAAGATTATTACTGATGGGA
>CAMWNQ010000154.1 GCA_947175655.1 uncultured Clostridia bacterium
TAGATTTTTTAAAACGGGCCGTTTGTCCGTTTTTTTTTATTTAAAGTCCTTGAATTAAAAAATCCATAATAAATATAGAGTAATATATTATACAAGTTATGGAGGGAGTTTATGATTTTAAAGAACAGAATTGTAAAAGACACGGTATTACTTACAATTATGCAGTTGATTCTTGATTCGGCATCACTTGTTATGAATGTTGCCATAACAAAAAAGCTGGGTACATCAGCAATGGGAATAGTTTCGCTTACCGGTTCATTTATGATACTTGCGGGAATGGTATCAAACGGAAATGCTTTTTTATGCACAAGCCGTCTGGTATCTGAAGAAAGAGGAAAAATTAACGGCAATCCGGACAGAGTGTTGAAATATGCATTTATTATGTGTATCATTTTAAGTTTTTCTACGGCATCTGCACTGTTTTTATTTGGAGAAAATATAAGCCTCAAATTTTTTAAAACTACAGATATGATTAAGCCTCTTCATTTTATAGCCGTTTCACTTCCTGTCGGGGCATTTTCATCGTGTTTTAAGGGATATTTTAATGCTATGCGAAAAGTCAGTCTTACTGCGAGAGCTGATATAATGGAATTTGCTGTAAAATTTGCTGTAATAACAGGACTTGTTTTTACATTAAAAAATCCCAGTGATTCTCAGGTGTGTGAACTTATGACTACCGGAATTGTATGCGGAAATTTTACCTCACTCATTTATTTTTTGATAATATTTTTAAAACGTGACAGAGAATATTCGGGGAAATCTTCAATTGATTTTAAGAAATATATATGTTATGCTCTTCCCATAATGTTTGGAAGCTGTATGACTTCTGCTCTCAGCAGTACAAATGATGCACTTATTCCGGTTACTCTTAAACAATATGGTGATTCTTTTACAGAAGCACTAAGTCAGTTCGGAATATTTGAAGCTATAGTTATTCCGGTATTATTTTTTCCGTCCGTTATATTATGCTCGCTTTCAGGAATAGTTGTTACGGAATCAGCAAGGGAAAAGGCATCAGGCAATAAAGAGAGAATTTCTGGTATAACAAAAAAACTCATTGAAGGTACATTGATGTTTTCAATACCAATATCAGCATTTATGATAAAGTTCGGCAAAGAGATAGGAGAACTTATGGGAGGCGGTGAACTTGCCGGAAAGATGATTACTATAATAGCACCTGTAGTTCCATTTATATATCTTGAAATTATTCTTGAATCATTAATAAAAGGTCTTGGACTTCAGGGATTTTCTTCTTTGAATTATATAGCAGAATATGCAATCAGAATATCATCAGTATTGATATTTGTACCTCATTTTGGTTTTTATGGAATAGTTATTTCGTATTATGCCAGCAATATAATCGGTAATATATCAAGATTAATCAAGATTTTAAAATACACTGGGGCAGGAGTAAATGTATTCAAATATATTTTTCTTCCAGTTCTCTGCGTATTCCTGACAATGAAAACTTCTGAACTTGTTATGCGTACTTTCAGATTCTATGGAACATCTTTGATACAGTTAATAATATTTACTTTAATATGGCTTGTAGGGTATATTTTTATGATTTATGGCTGGAATGGTAGAAAAAGTTGTACATAATAAACAAAACATAATATTAATTATTGTCCTTAAAATAGAAATTTTATAAAAATTGTTGCAAATTTATATAAAAAATGCTACAATACAAACAATAAGTAAACGCAGAATTTATTTCAACAGAAAAATAATAAGAATTCTCCCTCCTCTTTAGGTGGTGAGAGGAATTGTCAAGTAAAATGAACGGCAGTGATGGGCGGAATAAAATGGTATCCCTCACTGACACGAGGCAATCCATAATTCAGATTATTGTCACATTCCTGAAAATGCCAGTGCGGATTGAAACAACAGAAAAATAATAAGGAGATTTTTAATATGAAATGCTATGACACTGAAAAAATCAGAAATATTGCAATAGCTGGTCACAATGGTTCGGGAAAGACTATGCTTGCAGAATCTATTCTCTATAAAGCAGGAGCATCTGAACGTCTCGGAAGAACTGCTGACGGTACAACTGTATGTGATTATGACAGCGAAGAAATTAAAAGAAAAATTTCTATAAATACTTCACTTGCCGTATGTGAATATAATGACATTAAGATTAATCTGATAGATACTCCTGGACTTTTTGATTTTGCAGGTGAGATGATAGAAGGCATCAAGGCATCTGATAATGTAATGATTGCCGTTTCAGCGAAATCAGGGGTTAAAGTAGGAACACAGAAGGCATATGACGAAGCAATAAAACAGGGCAAATCAAAAATGTTCGTTGTAACAAAAATTGATGATAAAGATGCTAATTTCTTCAATACTCTTACACAGCTTAAAACTGTTTTCGGACCTACTGTATGTCCTGTAATTGTTCCTGTAATTAAGGACAGTCAAATAATATCATATGTAAATCTTATCGAAATGAAAGCATATGAATATGATGCCAATGGAAACGCTGTTGAAATCGAAATGCCTACAGCGGAAATATCAGAAAAAATGGATTATCGTCTTGATGGTCTTATCGGAGCAATAAGTGAGGCTGTTGCTGAGACCTCCGAAGAACTTATGGAAAAATTCTTTGAGGGTGAAGCTTTTACTCAGAAAGAACTCATTGACGGAATTCATGACGGTATGAACAGGGGAATTATAACACCTGTATTATGTACTTCTGCACTGACTCTTGCAGGCATTGATATGCTTCTTAAAGAATGTGAACTGCTTGTTCCTTCACCTGATGAAGTATATCCTACAGAGGCCTTTATATCTAAAAATGAAATAAAGGAAATCAATTGCAGTAAAGATGACCCACTTTCCGCATTTGTATTCAAGACAGTTGCAGACCCGTTTGTCGGCAAGATGTCATATATAAAAATTATGTCCGGAGTTCTTAATGCCAATACTGAAGTTGTAAACTCTACAACTGGCTATCCGGAAAAAATAGGCAAGCTTTATAGTCTTTGCGGTAAAAAACAGATTGAAGTAAGCAGTGCAGTTGCTGGTGACATTGTAGTTGCTACAAAAATCAATGCCAAAACATCAGATTCAATTACATCAGCTGACAGAAAAATTGAATTTGGTGAAATGCAGTTCCCGTTGCCTTGCTATTCAATGGCAGTTTATTCAGCATCTCAGGGAGACGAAGCAAAAATATCAGCAGGTATACAAAGACTTCTTGAAGAAGACAAGACTTTATCATATCTTCCTAATGAGGATACCAAAGAACAGATTTTAAGTGGTCTTGGTGAACAGCATCTTGAAATAGCCGGAGCAAAGCTTAAAGGTAAATTTGGTGTTGAGATTCAGCTTAAAGTTCCTAAAATTGCATACAAGGAAACTATTAGAAAGAAAGTAAAGGTTGAAGGTAAGCATAAGAAACAGTCAGGCGGTCACGGTCAGTACGGTCACGTATGGATTGAATTTGAACCTTGCATAAGCGATACACTTATATTTGAAGAAAAGGTATTTGGTGGAGCAGTTCCTAAAAATTATTTTCCGGCAGTACAGAAAGGTCTTGAAGAAAGCATCAAGAAAGGCGTTCTTGCAGGCTGTCCTGTAGTAGGATTAAAAGCAATTCTCCTTGACGGTTCATATCATCCTGTTGATTCCTCTGAAATGGCATTCAAGACTGCTGCGTCAATAGCATATAAAGAGGGTATGCGTCAGGCTGACCCTGTACTTCTTGAACCTTTCTCAGAACTCAGAGTTATAATTCCTGATGATAACACAGGTGATGTTATGGGTGAACTTAATAAACGCCGTGGCAGAGTTATCGGAATGGAACCAGTTTCACACGGTGTTACTATGATTCAGGCAGAAGTTCCGGACAGAGAAATGCACGACTTTGCAATGTATCTCAGACAGACTACCAGAGGTATGGGAAGCTTTACACTTAATTTTGTAAGATATGAACATCTCCCGTCAAATCTTCTCTCAGAAGTAATAGCATCAGTAAGTACAGATTAATAAGCAAGGGTGGTCTTTATGAC
>CAMWNQ010000155.1 GCA_947175655.1 uncultured Clostridia bacterium
AAATAATATTGACTGTTAAAAAAATATATTGAATAATAACAATATTAATAAAAATATAATAAAGCATTAAAGATATGATTTACAAAAAATATAAAGATATTCAGATTTCTGAATTAGGACTTGGCACTATGAGATTACCAGTTATTGATGGAGATGATTCAAAAATTGATGAACGTTTAACAGATGAAATGATAGAATATGCTATAAAAAATGGTATTAACTATTATGATACAGCGTGGGGCTATCATTCAGGAAATTCAGAACTTGTTGTAGGAAAATGCTTAAAAAAATATCCAAGAGAAAGTTTTTATCTGGCATCAAAATTTCCAGGATATGACCTTTCCAATATGGGAAAAACAGAAGAAATTTTTGAAAAACAGCTTGAAAAATGTCAGGTGGAATATTTTGATTTCTATATGTTCCATAATGTCTGTGAAATGAATATAAATGAATACTTAGACCCTAAATACGGCACTTTTGACTATCTTATAGAACAAAAAAGAAACGGAAGAATAAAACATCTTGGATTTTCCGGACACGGTTCATATGATGTTTTAAAACGTTTTCTTGATGCTTATGGTGAATATATGGAATTCGGACAGCTTCAGATTAACTGGCTTGACTGGACATTCCAGAACGGCAAGGAAAAAGCAGAACTTCTTAAAAAATACAATATACCTATATGGATAATGGAACCTCTCAGAGGCGGTAAACTTGCAAATCTTTCAGAAGAAAACAGTAAAATACTTAAAAAAATGCGTCCTGATGAAAATATACCAGCTTGGGCATTCAGATTTTTACAATCAATTCCGGAAACGGGCGTTATTTTATCTGGTATGTCAAATTTTGAACAACTCAAGGAAAATATTGAAACTTTCAAAGAAAATAAACCTTTAAATGACAAGGAAATGAAAACTATTCTTGAAATTGCTGACAAGATCACTAAAAAAACTTCACTTCCTTGTACGGCTTGTCGTTACTGTACATCACATTGTCCGCAGGGAATAGATATACCAATGATTATAGAACTTTACAATGAACATTGTTTTACAGGCGGTGGATTTTTAGCTCCTATGGCATTATCAGCAGTACCTGACGATAAAAAACCAAGTGCTTGTATTGGTTGCAGAAGTTGTGAAGCAGTCTGTCCACAGCAGATAAAAATTTCAGAGGCAATGTCAGATTTTACAAAAAAACTTTCTGAATAATACTTATTTATATATTTATTAATGTTGTTTCAGAATTTTGTCTTAATTTATCCTAAAAAGTATTGACTATTTATTATTTTTGTGAGATAATAAATAGAGCCTGTTAAGGTAATTAAAAATATTGGGAAAGGATAAAAAATCAAGAAAATGGAACATGTAATGAATGTATTAAAGGGAGTTGTAATCGGCGTGGCCAATTCAATCCCCGGAGTGAGTGGCGGTACTATGATGGTAATTATGAAAGTTTTTGACCGTCTTTTGGGTGCAGTATCGCTAAATTTTAAAAAACTTAAAGAAAATTTTGTATTCCTTGTAACAATAATTCTGGGAATGGGCATTGGTATTATATTATCGTCCAAAGTGCTTTCAATATGCTTTACTCAGTATTATGTTCAGACACAATTTTTCTTTATGGGAGTTGTATTAGGCAGTCTTCCAATGATATATAAAGAGGCTAAAAAAGATGAAAAACTTACTCCATTACATCTTATACCTTTCTTTATAGGTGGTATAGCTATTATCGGAGTAACTCTTTTAAGTCAGTCAATAGGAACAAGTGCAGTACGTACAAATCTTGATGTATCAACTTTTATGTATTTGATGATTATATCTATAGTTGCAGCAGCAGCTATGATTATGCCTGGATTAAGTGGAAGTCTTGTATTATTAATCCTTGGTGGTTATCAGACAGTAATTGAAGCAGTAAGCAGTATGAATATACCAATACTTATTCCAGTAGCAATTGGTGTTGTGATAGGAATTGTCCTTTGTGCAAAGCTTATAACAATATGTCTTAAAAAATGGAAAAGGGGAACTTATTCAGTAATTCTTGGGCTTATATTCGGTTCGTTCTATGCAATATTTCCACGTGAAACAACGTCAATCAAAATTGTTGATGGCATTGAAAAAACAATCACTGAAGGTGCAAATTTTGAATTTAATTCTACTGGTATAATTGCTATAATAATCGGAATTATTGGCGTTATTCTTCCTCTTTCTATGGAGCTTATTGACAACAAAAAGAAAAAATCAGAATAAAATAGAATAGTAATTTAGTTGAAAATGAGTTCAGTATTGTACTGAACTCATTCTTTTTAATTTTACAAAAATTTAGATTCTGAAAAAATATTTTTTATTTGAGGTTTCCGTTTGCTGGATTATCCAGAAGTCTGCCGTTCTCAGAAAAGCGTGAACCATGACAGGCACAGTCCCATGAATGTTCAGCAGAATTCCATTTCAATGCACATCCCATATGTGGACATCTTTTACATGTGGGAATAAGAAGATTTTTAACTGCTTTAAATCCATTCACGAAAAGTTGAGGTTTTATAATGTTTCTTGATGGACTGAAAATATCTGCATATTCATTTTGTCTACCCATAATCATATCTCTGAGTATCATTGCAGATACCATAGCACTAGTCATTCCCCATTTATTAAAACCTCCTGCCACATATAAATCAGGAGTATTGAATGAATATTGTCCAATATATGGAATACCGTCCAAACTCATACAGTCCTGTGCTGACCAGTGATATTTTTCTTTTGAAGACGGATAATACGTTTCTACAAAATTTCTTAATTCATTCCAGTTACCACCTTTTTCACCGGTTCTATGACCTGCGCCTCCGACAAACAGAAGGTTTCCATAATTTCTGAACGACATTCCCTTATGATTTTCGTTAACATACATTCCATTAACATTCTGAGCGTTTTCAAGAGCTATAACATATGAACGGTGTTGATATAATTTAAGAAAATAACTTCCGTGTTTGTTTATGAATGGAAAATGAGTTGTCACAATAATTTTTCCTGCATTAATTTTACATTTATCTGTTATTGCTGTCATTTCCTTCATTTCGTGTACAAACGTATTTTCATATATGTTAAGTCCTTTCGATATAGCCGAAATAAATTTCAATGGATTAAACTGTGCTTGCTCTGGAAATTTTACTGCTCCTACTGTTTTAACAGGAATCGAAATATTTTCACATAATTCTGCATTATATCCAATTTTATATAAAGCATTCATTTCCTTTTCAAGCTTTTTTCTGTTATTCTGAGAATATACATAGTTATCTTTAACTTCATAATCACAATCTGCATTTTTACACAGTTCTGCATATTTTTCAAAAGCTATCTGATTAATAATGAGATACTTACTTGCAATTTCAGAATTATTATTTTTAAAAAGTTTCTGATAAATAAGTCCGTGCTGAAAAGTAATTTTAGCAGTAGTATTCTGGGTTGTACCTGAACATATTCTGTCTTTTTCTACAAGAATATAGTTTATACCTGCTTGATGCAAAAAATATGCTGTTAAAATTCCTGCAATTCCTCCGCCGATAATAAGGACATCAGTTTTTATATCCTTATCAAGTTTCGGAAAAATCGGAAGATTTATATTTTCCTGCCATACTGATTTCATAAAATTTCCTCCAATACAAAAACGCCGTCTGAATAGTTTTCAAACGACGTTATATTATTTTTATATATCCTGCAAGTCTGCTACTGGAATATCATTTTCCAGATTATCACGTGCAAGGTCATTATCAATTGTCTTATATGCTGATGAAATAGGTTTTTCGTCAGAATATCCCTTGTTATGCCATACTTTCTGTGATGCTCCTGACGTACCTGCAACGATAGGATTTGCAGAAGCCTTTCCATGCTTTGCTTTCCCTTGAATTTCAGGTACAGATGACGCAATATTTTTGTTATGAATATGAGTATATTCAGGTCTTTTCATTCCCTGCTTTGCCATTTTTATCACCTCATAATCATTA
>CAMWNQ010000156.1 GCA_947175655.1 uncultured Clostridia bacterium
AAGCTATTCCATTCTGTAACAGTTTTTTTAGTATCTATACTCACATCACTAAATGAATAGCAGAAAGATGATATCAAAGGAATAATAAAAAATATAACTGTTCCAATAAACCATAATCCTATAAAAGCATATCCGCAAAGATTTCTTTTTTTTACATAAGAAAGTTTTTTCATTAAAATCTCTCCATTTTTTTGCCGTTCACTTTAACGTTCTTATTATTCATATCAGTTTTTATAACAGTACCATCAGAATAAACAGCAGTAATAATATTTTCAGAAACAGAATATTTATCAATAAAACAGTTGCTTACATTTTCAAGTATATCTGAGGCAAATTTAAATTCAGATACAGCCGTATCAATCCAGCCATAATAATTTGCATAATAATATTTATCAAGACGTGTATTTTGAAGAATGCTTGTATTTTCATAAATCATATTAAAAGAAAGACAACTCCCACAGGCAATAGATTGAAATATAAAATCTTCTGTATCAGGACTGCCGTTTACAGGTTTTGAAGAATATGGTATTATGCCATGTATAACAATCTGATAAAAAGGTATATCATCATCAAAAATATCATACCCACTTGATTTTAATGGCACATTTTTAATATGACTCAGATAAGGAAATGTATAAACATTTGCAGTATTGGCAATTATTTTATTCTCAAGATTTTCATTTAATGTCTCACAACTTCTTTTTATAGCTTTAAATGTATCAAATCTTGACATTTTTTTCTTTCCATAATCACCATAGAGACAAGAAGGTAAATCATTTAAAGATATTCCTTTAAATCCTGCAACATTATAATTTAAAGCAAGTTCATTATAAATACTTTCAATTTTTTTAGGTGATAAAAGTGACATTGATTTTTGAGTTTTATCTGTTACACCATATGCATAATCATATTTTACAACTTTTGAATATTCACCTGAAATTCTGACCGAAGATTTTGAAGTATTAAAAGAATCATAAAAATTAATATTATCAGATGACGGATAAAATTCTATATTATTATTACTTGTATAATCAAAAAGAGATTGAAAATTATCTTTTCCGCCAAGAACTTTGGAAGGATTTGCATTTATATCAGTTTTACAGCAAATACCATCATCAGTCCAGTTATTAAAAGAAACCACAATATTATTTATGTTATTTTTACATAAAACTGATAATATTTCTTTTGCCTGACTGTAGTTTGTAAGACTTATTTTTTTAGATACAGGAAATCCCAGAACCGATACTTCTTTCTGAATGCCACCATAAAAATCTATATAAGCAGGAGCATAATTTTTATATTTCAGTGGTTCAAGATTATAAGTTTCAATTATATAATCCCTGTATTTCTTAGCAATATCTGAATAATCTGGATTATCTTTTTCATCTGACTGAACCGGATAATATCTTATTTCAATATCATCACTTTTTATATTGCCATTTTCAAATACAGTAAATTTCAGACTTGAATCTCCGGTCATAAAAAAAGTATCTGTATCTCTTACAACAAAAGAAAAATTACATATGTTATCCTTTCCTGTATCAGCATTAATAAAAGCATTTGTATCACCTTTTGATGCTACTGAAAGAATGGCATTATTATTTTTTACAATTCCAAAACATGGCATATATATCTGTTCACAATCTGGAATTCTCTTTTCTGATACTGCTGTAATATCATCACCATATATTCTTTTTGAATAGGATTTTGAATTTTTCCTGCTGTTAAAATTTATCAAAGCACCTGAACCATCAGGAATTACAAAATATCCTGTATCATTAGTATCTCCTGAACCGAAATTTTCAAGCAGAGAAATCCTAAAAACAATATTATTTTTATTTTCTTCAATATCACATACTTTAAGCTCAGCTTTAACAAAATCGCTTTCAAGAGTATATCTGACAGAATACTTAATGCCGATTTTATTATAATTATATACTGCAATCACTCCATTATCAATATCAGATATATTTATATTGCAATTTTTTTCATCTGAATGTACAGTTTTAAGATTTTTATCTGAAGTATTACCATATGTAAGAGATGATGAATATAAAACATCACCGCAATCCCATACAAAACCTGTTTCCTTTACTTCCAAGGCAATGAGAGCTGTTTTGCAATCAACAACCATATGATAATTATCATTTTCTATCAATTTACTTCTTGTTTCCGCATAAGCAATACAGCAATTTATAATCATAAATACAGAAACAATAAAAAATATCATTATTTTTTTCATAGAATTAATTCCTTATTCTGTATAGAATCTCTTTAAAAACTGAAAAGGCAAATACATAAATCTGCTGAAATAAAGAAAGCATTAAAATAATCAGACAAAAAATTACTGTCATTCCAATAATACCTAAAATTAAAGCTAACATTGTCTTTCGGAAATTGTATTGATTTACTTTTTTAAGTGTAACAAATAACAGTATTGAACTCAATACAACACCAGATATTTCAATAACCTGCATAAATACAATCTCATCTTTTATGAGTATATGAGAAAGTAAAACATTAATATAAAGTTGCAGAATGTAAGGTATAAGAGCATAAGAACTTCTTACAAATATATTTTTAAAATCAGCACAGCCATCAAGAAAAGTACTTACAGCACGGTTTGACAATGTCCATATAAAAAAGATGCCAATACTTTTTATAAAATATGGTATTAGATTAAAAGTATGGTGTTCTGGAACTTTAAATTGAAGACCATAAAGTCTGCCATCAGCAATGACAGCAAAAAATAATATTATTAAAATCAGTGCTGATGCTTTTAAAGAATACTTTATTTTAATATCCGAAAATTTTTTAATAAGAATATAAATAATGAATACAATTATAACAACAGATATAATAATAAAAATAAAATTATCAGAAAAAAATTCAGAACGATAACCTTCAAAAGCTTTGTTATAGACATCCGGAACTTCTGCAATTTCTGCATATTTCATTGCATTTTTATAATCTTTTTTTATAAGAAATGCAGAAGCTATTCCAGAATATGCCTGTCTGTAATTTCCGTCACGCCTTAGAACTTCATACCAGAAATCAAGTGATTCTTCATAAAATCCGGAATTATAAAGATTCTCAGCTTCTCGAACTGCCTTGCCGAATTCAGTAATTTTAAATATGGTTATATTTCCCTTCATAGAATCAAGTACATATATATTTTCTTCACTGCTTTCAATTGCCGAAACACTGTCAAATCCTCCTTTCTGATTAGATATATCTCCGAATACGAACATCAGATTACATTCTCTGTCATACTGAAAAATACGTCCGTAATTAAAATCAAGACAATTTATATAATCATTATCATCAATATCTATATCACAAATCATACTTCTTTTTTGATTTGAATACTCAAGCGGGTAATTGCCAAATACAATATCTTTATACATAAAAAGATTTTTTCCAGCTGAATTGATTTTTTTTATTACATCTAAATACTGAGTTGCGGACTGAGTACAAGTATATATAAAATTTCTGTTATCAATATCAAAATTAGTTATTCCGGATGGTATATGTCGTGACTGACGTAATTTTTTTTCATCACTTCTGAATAAATTCTTTATATTTTCAAGAACAACATCAGCAGGTTTATCGGTTCTGTTAGCACCATAAAATCCGATAAAAATTCCATTTGAATCAAACATTACTGAACCTGATGTTATATTATTAAGTATTACATAAATATTTCCGACTTTGTCTGCAAGTATTTTTTGAGGAGTAAAAGTATTATATCCATACATTCTATCATCAGGTTTATTAATTTCAAGTATTACATCTGCATTATAATTAGATACAAGTATTCTGGAATTTTCAGTATCAGCAATATAAATTCTATCTTCTGAAACATAAACTCCCGAAGGATTTTTCAATGATGTTTTATTTCCATCAGGCATAGTGAATTCATCATAGATTTTTAAAGTTCTGTTAAAATCAGAATTTACTGAAATAATTCTGTTATTACCAGAATCAACAA
>CAMWNQ010000157.1 GCA_947175655.1 uncultured Clostridia bacterium
ATTATAAAATGAATGATTTTTTAGATAATTCTGTAACTGATTTAACAGAAGCTGTGGTTTCAGAAATAACTGAAACAACTACAGAAATTCAGATACCATTGCTTGATAATACACCAGCTAATGTAATAGAAGGTGTTGAAAATGCATCATCTCTTTTGACTACTCTTACAAACAAGTTTATTTCCGCATTGCCTATATTACTATTTGCATTGACGGTATTCTGCCTTGGAATAGTTTTATCAAAAATACTTATAAAATTTACATCAAAATTTGTAGCACGTTCAAACATTGATAATACTGCTGGAAGTTTCTTAATATCTCTTCTGAGAATTATGCTTTATCTTCTTGTAATAATCATAGCACTTTCAATATTAAATGTTCCGATGACATCTATAGTAACAGTAATAGGTACTATGGGTCTTGCAATAGGACTTGCACTTCAAAACAGCCTTTCAAATCTGGCAGGCGGATTTATAGTTTTATTTTCAAAGCCGTTCAAATCAGGTGACCTGATAGAGATAGATAATTCTCTTGGAAAAGTTGAATCAATAGGCATTCTTTATACAAAAATAATAACTCCAGATAATAAAAGCATATTTATTCCTAATGGAAAGATTTCTGATGCTAAAATTATAAACTACAGTGATAATGCAACAAGACGTGTTGATATTGTATTTGATATCGGATATGGTGATAATTTTGAAAAAGCAAAAAAGATTATAGAAAAAATTATAGAGTCCGATAATCTTATATTAAATGAACCTGAACCGCTTGTAAGAATGGACTGTCACAAAGAAAGTTCTGTAGGAATATGTGTTAAAGTCTGGACTGCAAATGAAAATTACTGGAAAGTATACTATAATCTCAATGAAAAAGTAAAATCCGAATTTGACAGAAATAATATTGAAATTCCTTATGGACAGATTGATGTGCATTTAAAAGAAAATTAAAATATCAAAGCAGGTGTAATCAATGGGTAAAAATATAAATAATAATAATAATAAGAAGAAGAAAAAAAAAGAACATCCAAAATATTTTTTACGCCGTCTTGCAGCTTTTTTTATTATCATTACTTCCATATGGTATTTTAATAATTATTCTATAAAGATTGTTAAAAAAGAAATATATTCAGATAAAATAGTATCACCTTTAAAAATAGCTATAATGAGTGATTATCACGCTGAAAAATATTTAAGCAAAAAATCAAGTTCAATCATAAAAAAGCTGGATAAAATCAATCCGGACTTAGTATTTTATCTTGGTGATATGTATTCAAGAAATTCAAAAGAAGACGAAATAGAACTTGCCGAAAAGCTTATGATTGATACTGTAAAAGCCGGATATGATGTTTTTTTCGTCCCTGGAGACCACGACCGCTCTGTAAATTATCTGAATGTGCTTATGCAAAATGGTGTAAATGTTATGAACTATCAGACAATGCAACTTAATATAAAGGGAAATGATATACAAATTTATGGCATAAACAATGCATATTTTTCAAATTCCTTTAATCTTTCAAAGGAATTTTCTATCGATTCGTCCAAATACAATATTTTAATGGCACATATACCAATGTATAAATATTATGATGATTTCGGAGCTGATTTAACTGTCTGCGGAGACACTCACGGTGGAATAATTCAGATTCCTTTTGGAAAAGGTCCTGTATATTATTCACTCACTGACGAATGGTTTCCTGAGATTAAAAATCAGAGAAATGATATATATGACAAAGGACTTTTCAGTATGTCCGGAGAAAATAAGTATATGTTTGTGACTTCTGGTATAGGAAATTATCCTGTTCATCTGAGATTTAACAACAGACCTGAAATCGTCGTTATTGATATTCTGCCTGACTGAAAATACATAAAAACACAAAACGGACGGATATAAAATCCGCCCGTTACATTTTTATCTGATTTTTTGACTGTTATTTGATTAATCAAACACAACCCTGAGCCTTCATAGCTTCAGCAACCTTGAGGAATCCAGCTATATTAGCACCAGCCATATAGTTACCTTCCATACCATATTCCTTAGCAGCATCATCACAAGCCTTGAAGATGCTCTTCATAATACCGTGGAGCTTAGCATCAACTTCTTCAAATGTCCAAGAAAGTCTTTCACTGTTCTGGCTCATTTCGAGACCTGATGTAGCAACACCGCCGGCATTAGCAGCCTTTGCAGGACCATAAAGAATACCATTTGCAAGATATGTTTCAATAGCTTCTGGAGTTGAAGGCATATTTGCACCTTCTGAAACAACTTTACAGCCATTCTTAACGAGGATTTCTGCTGATTCCTTGTCAATTTCATTCTGTGTAGCACAAGGAAGAGCTATATCACAAGGAATAGTCCAGATACCCTTGCATCCTTCTGTATAAGTAGCAGTAGGAACAGCATCAACATATTCCTTAATTCTGCCTCTCTTAACTTCTTTGATTTCCTTAACGATGTCAAGCTTGATACCATCAGCATCATAAATATAGCCGTTGGAATCTGAAAGAGCTACAACCTTAGCACCGTATGACTGTGCCTTTTCTGTAGCATATATAGCAACGTTACCTGAACCTGAAATTACAACAGTCTTGCCTTCAAAACTTGAACCGTTAGCCTGAAGCATTTCATTAGTAAAGTAGCAAAGTCCATAACCTGTAGCTTCTGTTCTTGTGAGTGAACCGCCGTATGTAAGACCCTTACCAGTAAGAACACCAGTGAATTCATTTCTGAGTCTCTTATACTGACCAAACATGTAGCCGATTTCTCTTCCGCCTGTACCGATATCACCAGCAGGAACGTCACAATCAGCACCGATATGCTTAGAAAGTTCTGTCATAAAGCTCTGGCAGAAACGCATAACTTCTCCATCGCTCTTGCCCTTAGGGTCAAAGTCAGAACCACCTTTACCGCCACCCATTGGAAGAGTAGTAAGGCTATTCTTGAATATCTGTTCAAAACCAAGGAATTTAATGATACCAAGATATACAGATGGGTGAAGTCTTATACCGCCCTTGTAAGGACCGATAGCAGAGTTAAACTGTACTCTAAAGCCTCTGTTTACCTGTACCTTGCCATTATCATCAACCCAAGGAACTCTGAACATAATCTGTCTCTCTGGTTCAACGATTCTTTCAAAAACACCAGCCTCAACGAGGTCAGGTCTCTTGTCAACAACAGGCTGAAGTGATTCAAAAACTTCAGTAACAGCCTGAATAAATTCTGGCTCGCCTGCATTTCTTTTCTTTACTGTTTCAAGTAAATCGATTAAATACTGATTTTTTAACGCCATTGTTAAAAACCTCCTTAAAATCATAGCTGTCGCAACAGCTTAAATTAATTATATCACTTTTTTCTAAAAAATACAAGTAAAAAACTGCAAAAAAAATTTTTCGTCAGCATATACAAACAGCAATGTATTTTACCCAGTAAAAATATGCAAACTATTCAAAATTATTCAAATAACTGCTAGCAAGATAAAGCGAACCACATATTAAAACAATATCATTATTTTCAATTGCAAGATTTCTAGCATTTTTAACAGCATCTTCAAGATTGCAGGATAAAGCATCAGTATATTTTGAAGCAATTCCTACAAGTACTTCAGGATTCACACAGTTTTCAGCAAATCCGTCAACACAGAAAATCTTTTCAGAATATTTTGATATAATTTCTGCACCCTGTCTATAATCCTTAGAGTCGATCATACCAATAACAGTAAATATCTTTTTGTGAAGAATATGTTTTACATAATGAAGTTCATATGAAAGCATTGTTATTCCACTTGGATTATGCCCACCATCAACAATAACTGATGGATTACCTTCAATATATTGTACTCTTGCCATAACTTTTGAATTTTCAAGAGATTCTTTTATATTGTTTTCTGATATATCAAATTTTTTTTCATCTCTTAAATATCTGCAAGCTTCAATTGCTGTAACGGCATTATTAATCTGATGAAGACCTATCATTGAAG
>CAMWNQ010000158.1 GCA_947175655.1 uncultured Clostridia bacterium
ATATAATAATCTAAGCAGTGGTTTTTAATTATTGTTATTATCGGAGGTTGAAATGAAAGATATTATTTCAAATATATGGACAAAGCGTTTACTTTCTCTTTTCAGTGGATTGTATGCCTTTGGGGCTTGTTTTTTATGTTATTGTTCTCTTTTTTATCAAGTAGAAATAAGTTCGGAAAATTCGTTATGTGTATTACTTTCTGTAATTTCTTTGTTTTTTCTCACTGCTATGATTTATACAAGAAAACAGTTAATAACTCGCATTTCAAGTTTTGTGATTCTTCCGGCTATGATTCCGGTAGTGCTTTTTTATTTTGGAGAATGGAAACTTATTATACCTGTTGTTGCTACAGGACTTATTATTTTTCTGCTTTCCGGAGCAGGTGAGGGCATTAAAACTACTTTAGGTGCTATAATACTGTTGTTGTATATATTTGGTGCTTTGGGATATTTTCTTATTACTTCGTTTTTTACAACAGCAAGCAAAAAAGAAGTCATTGAATCTGGTGCGTCTCCCTCAGGTCTTTACAGATATTCAGTTGTAAATACTACAGACAGTTCTAACGGAAGTACAGCAGTTTATGTTGAACCGAATGATTCTGATATATCATTCCCGAAGTTCTACATAACATTCAGATTAAGTAATTTTCAGCGTATTGTTTATCTTGAACGTCCTCTTACTAAAGATATTAAGGTTGAATGGACACAGAAAACACGTCAGGAAATAACCGAAGAACTCAATAAGATTTCAGATAATATAATACTTCATCTCACTGAAAAACAGCTTGAAACTCTTGGTTTTACCTATGAAGAAAAACTTGCTGTAGTTGATCTTGAATTTTCGGATTATCAGTTTTTAAATCTTGAAAATAAAAGCGTTGATAAGGTATTTTTGGATACTTTGAATACGGAACAGCTTGCACATTTTAATATTGCAAAAGATAACAAGGGATATTATGTGCTTTCTCCATCTGAGGAGTTCCGAAAAGATGCTAAGTCAACAGGGAACAGTAAGATTTATCTTAAAAACTTAAAAAGCAGTCTTTTGTCTGATTTGTATATTGAAAAAGATGATTCTGTACTTCTTGGTTCTCTCAGTGATGAACAACTTGAAGCACTTGGTGTTCCAGATGATGGTGATGTTATGCTTTTTAATGGTCAGATATGTTTCAGATATTATGTTTCGATACTTGAAGATTATTTTGATGTTGACCATAAAACTGTAAAACTTTTCTGATAGAAGATATATTTATAATTATGAAAGGACAGCCATTTTATATGACTGTCCTTTATTTTTACATTGTTTTACTGATTATAATCAAGTGAGAATGGTTCATATCTCTTGAATGCTCTATTATTTCTTGAGATGCTGTAGCTTTCTGCAATTTCATTGATAAAATCAGTAAATTCAGATTCAAATTTCTGACTTTGAAGTGATGATATATATCCTTCAGACCACCAGTCATCATCTGTAAGTCTTTCATATAAATCAGCTTTAAGTATTACATAAACTGCCTCTGCATCTTCTACTACAGATGCTTCGCCGGTTTTTGCTTCATTGAATATAAATTCATTTGCTTTTTTGGAAGGTACATAATTTAATTCTTCTTCTGTTGTGATTGCACCTTCTTCTGAAGAATCATTATTAGCCGTTGTCTGTACTACTTTCTGTACACGTACTTCATTTGCAAAAGGATTTGTAGTAGTAGTAGTGGTTGTTTCTGTAGGGTCTGATGTGGTTGTAGTAGTTGTGGTTGTTATGGTAGTTTCTGTTACAGTTGCAGTAGCTAAAGCTTCTTTTTCTGCTTTTTCAGCCTGTTCAGTTAAATATTCATTGTATTCTTCTCTGATTTCGTCCATTTTCCAGAGTTTATTTTGCTCTGTGGTTTCCTTGTTGACTTTTTTCGCATAATCATTAGCAAGGTCAATCAGTTCTCTTTTATCGTTTCCTTTAAGGAGATTTCCTTCTGTATCTTTAAGGTCAATTGTGATATATTTAACTCTGGCATAATTATCATTGAAGTATTCTTTGAGTTCTTCTTCGCTCATACCTTTTTCGCCTTCAAAGCCATAATAATGGTCAAAAACGTGTTGACGTTTATAACTGATTTCTATTATGTCCCTGATTGATTCTTCACCTATACCATTTTTTGCATAAAATTTTCCGGCTTCATCTGATGTATAATAAGAAATCATATCATTAATATTTGAAGTTTCTTCAGCAGTAAATTCCTCATCAAGTTTTTCAAACTCACGGTTAATCGCTATATATTCTGCACAATAATCTTCTGCTTTATTCTGAATCCATTCTTTAGCAGGAATGTTATCAATATGTGCATTTTTTATGTTATCAATTTTTGTAGTATCTGTACCGTCCTGACCTATGATATTAGATGCTTCATAGTAAGCACTCATTGTGTAAAAGATAAATATGCCAGCACGTACATCGCTTCCATCAATATTAACAACTGTTGATGTAGACTCTCCGCACCCTGCAAGTGCTGATACTATAGTCAATGCAGTAACAGCGGCAGCAAGCCTTTTGAACTTTTTCATTTATATTCCTCCGATTTTACAAAAATAATAAATGCATTCTGAAAAAAATAATCAGATGCAATAAGCATACTTTAATATTATACTATATCTTGATAATAAAGTCTATAGTTTTATAAATATTTTTTCAGATTATCACTGTTTTTTCATAATCAAACCTGAATATTTAAGGCGGGATTTTTTCTGCCCGCCCTTTTATTATATTAAAGTTGTTCTGCTATGTTATATATAAGTTGTTCTGATTTTTCCCAGCCGAGACAAGGGTCTGTAATGGACTTTCCATATATACCTTCTTCTATTTTCTGACTTCCGTCTTCGATATAGCTTTCAATCATAAGACCTTTTACAAAGTTCTTGATGTCACTTGAATGACGCATACTGTGAAGTACTTCATTGCTTATTCTGATTTGTTCAAGATATTTTTTTCCTGAATTTGAGTGATTTGTATCTATTATAACAGACATATTTTTGAGATTCTTCTTTGAATACAATTCAAATAAAAGCATTAAATCTTCATAGTGGTAATTGGAAATATTCTGACCGTGCTTATTTGTTGCACCTCTTAAAATTGCGTGTGCGTAGGGATTGCCATCTGTAAGGACTTCCCAGCCACCATAAAGGAAAGTATGACTTGCCTGTGCTGCTTTTATTGAATTGAGCATTACTGATAAATCTCCGGAAGTAGGGTTTTTCATACCTGCCGGAACATCCATACCACTTGCAGTAAGTCTGTGTTGCTGGTCTTCAACTGACCTTGCACCTACTGCTACATATGAAAGTAAATCTGAAATATATCTGTAATTTTCTGGATAAAGCATTTCATCTGCACAAGTAAGTTTTGTTTCTGCTATTGCTTTCATATGGAGTTGTCTTACTTTTATAACGCCTTGAAGCATATCTTCATTTTTTGTAGGGTCTGGCTGATGAACCATTCCTTTATAGCCTTCTCCAGTAGTTCTTGGCTTGTTTGTATATATTCTTGGGATAATAATAATTTTATCCTTTACTTTTTCTTGAACTTCTGAAAGACGATTTACATAATCCATAACAGGCTCGTCCTTGTCTGCTGAACAAGGGCCTATAATAAGAAGAAATTTGTTTGATTCTCCTGTAAATACTTTTTTTATTTCTTCATCTCTGACCTTTTTTATATTTTTGATTTCTTCTGATACCGGATAAAGTTCTTTGATTATCTGCGGTTCAGGAAGTTGTCGGTTGAATGTCATTCCCATAAAAAATTCTCCTTTTATTATATATATTACTGTAACATTATATCATCTTATGATTTCAATGTCAAGGTTTGCCTTTTTTTAAGACAGGTTTAATTCTCCTGTTATAGATTTCGTAAAATATATCAAGATTATATTCATATAAAATAAATGTAAGGTTTGATATGCCCAGTATTACAGGTATTCCATATTT
>CAMWNQ010000159.1 GCA_947175655.1 uncultured Clostridia bacterium
AAAGGTAATAATAAGAACTAAGTTTTTAAAACAGAGGAATTCTAAAAATATACAAAAAGTAAAAATTAAGAATAATATTGCAAATTTGTAATTATACAATTTGTTATTTTTTTGCGCCTTTATAACTCGTCGTCCAAAAAAACTATGTATAAATAATATGCACCCCAAAAGTTAAACACTGTTATAAAAAAATACTTGCAAGGGGTCGCCAACTTCTGCAATAGGAATTTTACAAAGGTGAGAATTTATATTCTTAGAAGAAGTCAAAGGTCTGATGAACGAAAGATAAGGTAGAGCTAGCAAAGCAAAAGGAATTGTTAAAACTGTCAGAGATTGCAATAAGTACTTTGTTATTATTAAAGGAAAACAACATAAAAACAGAAAGTATCATTCATATATATAAGGGAGGTAGGTAAAGTAGCTGACAACTTATTTTTGATAGATTTTACAGCTTATAATTGAGCGTTTTCAAATAATATGAATAAATATAATATAAATATTATTAAAATTCTACAAATATAATTAAAATTTAGACAAAATAATGTATAAAACGTAGAAAACCAAAAAAGGTATTGACAAAATTGAAAAAAAGAGTTATAATACAATTACAGAAATGCAAAGGAGCTGTTTACAATACAGTTCCGATATATCAGAAACAAAATAATATTTAGCAAACTTATTGAAAAGTAAGGACGCAAAGCTTAAGGGTCTAACCCGGAAACGGTATGACAGCCAGTTGCAGATAATCACTAATAATAATGTGATTGTTTTTGTAAGCAACTGCGTCTTGTTGAAGATGACAGTTGTTTTTTTGTTATAAAAGTTCTTAATAAATAAGAGTTGCCGAAATCAGAAAGGACTAATACATTATGAAAAATATAATCAAAAAACGTGAATTAAAAAGAAAAGTAGCTTTCTTAATGGCGTTATCTATGGTATTTAGTTTTTCAGATGCAGTCAGCACTGGAGCTTCCTTTTCTAATATCGGTATTGAATCATCAAAAAATGAAAATGGTGGTGAAGAAACACCTGATAATGGTGAAGAAAAAACACCTGATAATGGTGATGAAGAAACACCTGATAATGGTGATGAAGAAACACCTGATGAAAATGAAAACAATGGTAATAATGGAAACGACGGTGATGCAGAAACATCGGAAACAGATGTTGATCTTGTATCGGGTGCCGGTAAAATTGATGTTGCTATTGGTACAGCATTATTTCTTAATAATAACATCAATTTTACAGTAACATTAACAAATAGTCAGGGAGACACACAAACAAGAAATATTGATTTAGAGAATTTTGTAGAAAACAAAACAAGTTTTGATAATCTTGAAAGTGGAATATATACTCTTGAAATTAGTGCATCAGGTTTTGTTACATATACTCAGGAGATAAATGTAGCACAAAAAGGTTATCTTGTAAAACTTACAGCAGGTTTCTGTGAAGGTCTTACATATTCAGAAGGAGGTCTTCATCCTGGAGTTCTTTTGATTGGAGACGTGGACGGCAACGGAAATGTAGATGATGAAGATATAGACATTCTTGTAGATGCTATTGACGGTCGAAATGTATCAGATGATTATGCAACTGATTTGAATCATGACGGTGAAACAGATTTAGTAGATTTAATGTTCCTCACAAAAAGCTACAATGAAAACAAAGACACTCAAGCTTCTATTGAAGAATTTGTTTCACCAGCAGTTATCAAAGCTAAAGTTCCTGAAGGCACACACGCAGAAGGTGATGTGGAAAAAATGCTGAAAGGTGAAGATAAAGTAACTCTAACACCAGCTAAAGAGGGTCCAATCTCTGAAAGCAATCCTGTATCTTTGAGTTTTGACTTTGCTTCGTCTGATGAGGTCGATGAAAATGGAGAGAAAAAATCAAACGTTGTTGATGGTATCTCTTTTTCAACAGGAAGTGACAATCCTGTTTCTGAAGGATTGATTGATGTTACATACACTGAAGACGGTCAAGATTATACAGTTGCAGTTCCAGTAAAAGATGGAGTTCACTACCTGCTTCAAGAAAGCGATGTATATGCTGAGGTTGATGCAAACGGCAATATTCAGGTTCATCTTGGAAATCAGGTAGCAGTTAAGACAGTTACTATCACTATATTTGGAATGAAGAAAAACAATAATCTTGCTGAAATTAGTAAAACTCAATTTGTTAACGGAATGGAAAGCCGTATTCCACAACCTGAAATGGATATACCAAAAGATCTGACAGCAGATGCAGGCAGTGAGAAATTTGTTGTAAGCTGGAAGCCTTGCAAGAATGTAACAAGTTATGAAGTAAAGATACAGAAGGGCAATGATGTTGAAACAATTATCACAGAAGTAAATTCAATTACAGTTTCAAGTTTCAAAGGAGACGACGTTAAAAACTATACAACTTATACAGTAAGTGTACAGTCAATCAATGGTACATGGAAAAGTGGTTATTGTGATTCTGTTAATGTTACTCCAAAACCAAATAAACGTCCTGACAAACCTGACAATGTAAAAGCTTCAGGAATTTATAAGGGAGTAAACGTTACATGGGCAAATATGGACGATACTCAGTCCTACAATGTTTTCTATAAAGAAAGAAACAGTGATGAAGAATATAAAAAAGTTTCTGGTATTACAGGAACCAAATACACTATAAACGACTTAAAGACAATTACAGAATATGAAGTTTATGTTACAGGTTCTAACGAACTCGGCGACAGTCCTGAATCACTTCACGCAACAGCAACAACAACTGATTTAAATCCTGCACAAATGCCAAAATATAATCTGATTAACCGTGATGAAAACGGAGTGCCTGGACGTTCACATATTGTTTCTGTTAAAAGAAACGGCGGTTCAATGGTAGACAGTAAACTTGATGCAGATTCAAACGATACTGCATGGGGAGCTGTTGACAACGATGCAGCTTCATATTACTCAAAAACTACATGGGACGATGGCGGTTTTAATTACTTAAACTACAACGACCAAACTGGAACAGGCAATGGTCTTGTATATACCTTTGATGATTTCTACAAAATGGATACTATCTCTTTACTGGTATCAAAGGGTGCAGACCCGTTCTATGCAAAGGTAAGATATTGGACAGAAGACGGAAAAAATTATGTTGTAGGTGCATCTATAAATACAATGAAAGACTCAGAAGGAAGAGTTTATTATACTCTGAAACTTCCTAATGCTGTAACAACAAACAAAGTTCAGATTGGTCTCGGACGTTACTGGTGGACTAGTGAATATAACCTTGTTACAATTGCTGAAACTTATTTCTATACTTATGATGAACTCATGGACGAAGTAATGGACTTATATGTAGATAATTTGCATACAGTTCTGAAAGATAATGTTACTCAGAAAACTATTGATGATTTGCGTGAAAAAGTAAACACTCCTGATGAATTCGGTGAAATAAATCCTAATACAGCTGCTTTACTTCGTGAACTTGAAACAGCAGAAAAAATTCTGAATGCAGAATCAATCAGCAGTCCAATAACAATACACAATGGTATCACTACAAAAGATACAGATCGTGGTTTCTCAGGACTGAACGCTTGGCAGCCTCTTGGTGTTTCTGTCGGTACCGGAGAGGAAGTAACAATTTATGTAGGAAACGACAAAAAGAAATCCGGTGACGGTACAGATTTACGTCTTATTGCTACACAGTATCATTCCGAATCCGGCGGCGTTACTTTAGATGGAGCTAATCTTAAAGTTGGAGCAAATACATTTACATTAAAGAAAGGTTCAGCGGCTGGTTTTGAATCTGGTGGGGCTCTGTATATTCAGTATCAGGGAGCAAGTAATGCAAACAATACATATTCAGTACGTGTAACCGGTGGTTCAGAAGTTCCTATCCTTGACCTTTATA
>CAMWNQ010000160.1 GCA_947175655.1 uncultured Clostridia bacterium
AATTCATAATTCATAATTATGCATTGATTTACAATTCATAATTATGCATTCTTAATTATGCATTTTTCATTATGCATTATATTGAAATACACTATTTATTTTATCATAAACAAGAATGCTTTTCAAGTATCTGAATGGATTTTTTTCATTTTTTATTGTTTTCACAATAATCAATGTCAGTATTGTTGCATTTTTAACAATATTGTTTAAGCATCTGCATCGAAATATGTCTATTCGTTCTCAAGCCCGTAATCATAATCAGAAGCATTGTCATCATTACTGAAATTATCGGATTCAGAACTGCCGGAATTTTCCGAATTTTCAGAATCCTCAGAACTTTCAGAAATATCCCATTCATATTCTGAATCAGGATTATCAGAGTCAGCCGTTGTTGTTTCAGTAGAAGTTCCGGTCTGGACTACAACAGGTTCAGTACCAATAACACTGCTTGAAAAACTTCCGTCAGTTGTTCTAAAGGAACACTGATTCGTTCCAATCATAGTTATATATCCCTTTTTACCGGTTTTTTCTATGACTGTTTCAGCCAGATTCAGTTTGTATTCAAAATCGTTCCAGCTTCCCATTTTAAAAACATTTCCGTCCTTAAAATTTATGATAACGTTCATCTTGTTGTTCATATCAACAGATATTATATTATTTCCATTATGTTCATTAAGTACGCTTATAATTTCCTCAAAAACTTCTTTTTTATGTTCATCAACAGTATCAATAAACTTTCCGCACTGCGTTACAGAAGGTTCATAGCCATAGATTATAGGAAGGTCATTTTCCTTTATGACTGAATTTTCAAGGATTTTTCCTTTTCCGCTTATAATCATAGTTCCGAACTCATATTTGACATTGAACTTCGGCTCACATTCATAAATATTCACATCAATAGTTGATGGATATTTAAGTTTTATTTCAATATCTTCTGCATAAATAAGTTTTTCAAGAAGATTTTCCTTTTCCTTTTCAGCATCAAATCTTATCATATTGTCACCGTATTTTGCATTAAATGCTTTCAATACCTCATCTTTTGTATAGATATCCGATTCTACATAGACATTTATTTTCTGAATACTGAGAAGAAAAGTAAAGAGCATCGTTATACCTATTCCTATAAAAAGAACAAGAACTATAATGGCATAACGGTTATTCTCTCTTTTTCTACGACGCATTCTTTTTATGCTGTTTTCTCTTTTAATACTTGTTTTTTCTACATCTTTCATAATTACAATCAGTCCCGAAATCAAAAAAATTTATTCTGTTCTTTTTATATCAGCTCCAAGATTTCTGAATACATTTTCAATATTTTCATATCCTCTGTCGATATGTCTCAGACCTGTAATTGTTGATTTACCTTCCGCAGAAAGTCCGGCTATAACCATCGCCGCACCTCCTCTTAAATCTGTAGCCTCAACGGACGCTCCATAAAGTCGCTTAACACCTTGTACTACAGCTGTTTTTCCTCTGACTTTTATATCCGCACCCATTTTTAAAAGTGCATCAATATGCTTATAACGGCAGTCAAAAATATTCTCTTCAAATATACTTGTTCCGTTAGCTTTGAGAAGTGTTGCCATAATAATAGCCTGTGCATCAGTCGGAAATCCGGGATATGGCATTGTTCTTATGCTTTTCACAGCTTTAAGTCTTGCACCGCTTCTGAGGTAAATAACATCACCTGCAACACTTATACTGCAACCGGCATCTTCAAGCACTGACAGAAAAGACTCCATTGCATTTATACAGGATTTTTTCAATATTATTTCTCCGCCCGTAGATGCTGCCGCTGAAAGATATGTAGCTCCTGCAATTCTGTCAGGCATTATATCATGTTCACAGCCATAAAGCTTTTTTACACCCTTTATAATTATTCTGCTTTCACCGTCACCCTTTATCTTTGCACCACATTTTCTTAGATATTCCGCAAGGTCACAGATTTCAGGTTCTCTTGCAGAATTATTTATAACTGTCTCACCTTTTGCAAGAACAGAGGCAAGCATTATATTTTCAGTAGCTCCTACTGACGGAAAATCAAGTGTTATCTTTGCACCGTGAATTCCGTCACGTGCCTTGCATATAATTTTCCCATATTCCTCTTTTATATCAACACCCATTTTCCTGAATGCGTCAAGATGCATATCAATCGGACGTGAACCAAGTTCACAGCCTCCCGGATATGAAACTATACTCTCTTTTGATTTACCAAGTATTGCACCGAGAAATATTATTGATGAACGCATTTCACACATAAGCTCTTCGCTTATCTCGAATTTTTCAAGATTTCCGCTTTTTATAACAGCTTTATTATCTGAAAAACTGCACCTGCATCCTAAACTGTTAAGAATCCTTATGGCGGAATATATATCGCTAAGGCACGGACAATTATATAATATACTTTCTCCGTCACACAGAAGCGATGCTGAAAGAATCGGTAAAGCACTGTTTTTAGCTCCCTGAAGTTCAATTTCGCCCCTTAGCCTCTGACCACCGTTTATAATAAGTTTCTGCATATAATCACCCCGCAACATTTTTATATGATATATTATGTTACAGGGATTTTTTTGTTACTTTAACAATTTTCAATTCATAATTATGAATTATTTAAGTAATTTTTCAACAACAGAAAGTATTCTCTGAGGTGTATCGTTTACTGCCAGTTTAGCAGAATTATATGACATAACTTCAAGCTTATCAGGATTGTTATAGAAATCTTCAAGATATGATATTATCTTTTCAGAAGTTACATCTTTCTGTTCAATTACAATTGATGCTCCGGCTTTTCCAAGAACCATAGCATTATGATACTGATGATTTCCGGCAACTATCGGAGATGGTATAAGTATTGAAGCTTTTCCGGCAGTTTCAAGTTCAGCAAGAGTTGATGCTCCCGAACGGCATATTATTATGTCAGCAGCAGCCATACATATATCCATATCATTTATGTACTCAGTTATCCTGAGTTTTTTTGATTTAAGAGGTATACCGTATTTTTTCATTGCTTCCGGAAAAGTATCCTTTCCCATTCCTCCATAACCGTGAATATGATTTATTTTCAGATTTTTCTCCGTGTGCCATTTTATAACTTCCTGCATTGTGTCATTGATACAGCCTGCACCAAGACTTCCTCCGAATGAGAGAATGCACATATTGTTATCAAATCCGAGGATTTTTCTGGCATCTGATTTTGTTACAGAAGATATTCCCTTTCTTACAGGAAGACCTGTAACAGTGTATTCAAAGGACTTCGAGTCCATATATTCAAGTGCTTCTTTTACAGTAAGCATAACGTGATTTACTTCTTTTGAAAGAAGCTTGTTTGTAACCCCCGGATATGCATTCTGTTCGTGTATAGCCGAGGGTATTCCCATTTTTGATGCCATTCTTATTATAGGCCCTGCAACATATCCGCCAGTACCTATTGCAATATCGGGCTTGAAGTCACTTATTATTTTTTTTGCACGCTTTCCTGAAACAGCAAGATAACTTACTGCCTGAATATTTCTTTTTATATTCTTCAAAGAAAGCTTACGCTGAAATCCTGCAACCTTTATAAATTCTATTTTATAACCTGCCTGTGGTACAAGTCTTGCTTCCATTCCGTTGGGAGTTCCAGCGAAAAGGAATTCTGCATCAGGATACTTACTTTTTATTATATCAGCTATGGCAAGTGCGGGATTTATATGACCTCCCGTACCTCCTCCTGCAAGTAAAACTCTCATATAAAAAACCTCCTAGGCTCTCATAAGTTCGTCGTCATCATCATTATATGATGGTTTTTTCTTATTTTTGTCATCGTTATCCTTTTTTTCAGGATAATATCTTTTTCTGGAGATATTAAGCATTATTCCCATCTCCATAAGTT
>CAMWNQ010000161.1 GCA_947175655.1 uncultured Clostridia bacterium
CCCTCTTGGAACATACAGCAGAACCGGTAATATGTCTATTGAAAACAACGGAGATATAACCGGATTTACAATTCAGATAGAAGCTGTTGATGATGCTTTTACGCCAACAATCAATAATTCTGCAACCGGCGAGTATCTGCAAATCAAAGGCGAAATTCTCAAAGGTGATGTTATCACGATTACTACAAAAACAGGCAATAAAACAGTAACATTAACACGCAACGGCATTGATTATAATATTATCAACCGTCTTGTGTCAGGCTCAAGCTGGCTTGTACTGCAATCGGGTAAAAATACTTTTAATGTAACAGCTGTCAGGAATGTAAAAAATCTCCGTGTTACAATGATTCACACGGACGCTTACTTAGGAGTTTAAAATGCAAATAGAAGTTTATGATATGCAGGCAACTCGCAGTGAAATTTCTATCACTCTGGAAGCGGTCTGCGACAGCTTTTCAAGTCTGCTCTGGGACATAGAATATTACCAGTGCGGACAGTTTGAGATTTTCATAGCTGCAAATCCACGGAATTTAGCTATTTTCCAAATCGGTAAAATAATCGGACGTGACGATGACAAAACACATTTCGGAATTATTGAATCGGTTTCACTGGAAACAAACACAGAAAACGGTGATTATCTTACAGTTACAGGACGTTTTCTGATGTCATTACTTTCCAGAAGAATCATATATCCAACACTGTCTTTTACATCCAAAACAAGCTATGGTGAAATTGTTCAGAAAGCAGTCCAGCAGAATTGTATGATGAACGGTTCACGTCTGATTCCGGGATTGAAAATTGGTTCAGTTTCCGGTACTTGCTGGGAACAAACCGTAAGACTTCAAGTGAGCTATGATAATCTTATGGAATGGATTTATAAAATCTGTGAGTTAACCGGAGGAACAGCAAATATCAGGTTACAGGAAACAACGACAGACAGTGGTCAGTACTGTATGATATTTGAACTGTCAGAAGGTACTGACAGGAGCATTCTGCAAGAGGAAAATCCTCATATGATTTTTTCTGATTCCTATAACAATCTGCTTAACTTTGATTATTCTGCTGATTGTTCGGAACATACAAACACAGCATATATTCTCGGATGCGGTGAGGGAGAAAATCGAAAAAGAATGATATTCTTTGACGGCAAAGAACCTGAAGGACTTGAACGCCGTGAAATATATGTGGATGCAAAGGATATTCAGCAGGAAACTCAGGAAAATGACGAAACTATAATAATTTCAGATGAAGAATATCTGGGACTTCTACAGGAAAAAGGTGCAGAAAATCTTGTTCCCATAACCGAAACAAGTGAGTCCACCATTGCTGTTGATAACCGTCAGTATCAGTACAACAAGGACTATTTTTTAGGTGATTATGTAACAGTTGAACATAAAAGGTTTGGTTTATCACAGCCAAAAATACAATTAATCGGAATGGTGGAGAGCTTCGACCAGAACGGAAGAGGACTTACTCCTACTTTTAAAATTTGAGGTGACTTTTTATGGCATTTACTTATGGTTTTTTTAATGCAAAAAATCTTGACAGAGTTTATACTGCTGAAGATTTTACGGATTATCTGTCAGGTCTGATATGCAATGGTATTCTTGATACTTATGGACAGTGTTTTTCTATTACGTCCAACAATAATCTTACTGTAACAATCGGTACGGGTAAAGCGTGGATAAATGGTCACTATTTCATCAATGACACTCCATATACAATTGATTTGAAATCATATATGGACGAATCGCTGAAACGATATGTAACAATCGGAATTGTCTGCGATACATCTGAGGCAGTTCGTTCCTGCAGGATAGAAATCAAATCTGGAACTGCAACGGCATCTCCGATAATCCCTAATTTTGACAATACGGAAACAAGAACGTTCCTTACGCTTGCATCCATACGCCTGAACGGCGGTGATTCGGTAATTACAAGTCAGGATATTTTTGATTACCGTGAAAATTCTTCAAAATGTGGATATGTCAAATGCATTCTTGGAAAATGTAAAGTTTCAGAAATGATTGCAGAAATAACTGCTATCAGACAAGAAATAAGCGGTCTGCAGTCCGGAACATTAACGGAATCAGTAAATGAACTCCGCCAGTATTTATTCAATAGTGCTGACAGGATAATATTTGAAAAGGATGACTCTGGACGTCTTCTATACAAAAACAAGGACGGCTCATATATGTCAGGAACAGTAAAAATTAGCGGTGTTCCGTACAAATTTGAAGATGATGGTACACTGATAACAGGCTGGACAACCGTTTCAGGAAAATACTATTATTACGATTCGGAAGACGGAAATATCAGAACTGGCTGGATAGAAGAAAATGGAAATATGTATTATGTTACACTTCTGGAAGGAAAACTGGTCAGTCAGCATAAGACAATTGACGGTAAACGCTACTGGTTTGACAGTAACGGTGTAGCAACAGAATCCAAATCGAAAAATTTTCCTGATGTCGACGGAGACGGTTCAATTACTTCAGCTGATGCCTCTAACATTTTAAACTTTTATTCTCAGTCAACCGGTGAAAGAAAATATACAAATGATATTGATGGCTGGGAAAAATATCTTGCTGACCTTTTTGCAGAAACAGAACTTACGACTTCTGATGATTACATATATATGGCTGAAAAAGACGGTATTACGTTACTTTATTATAAAGGTGACAAAAATAACATAAAAATTCCTGATGAAATTGACGGAAAACCAGTTAAAAAAATAGAATCCACATGTTTTACTGATAGTGATGTTACAGATGTAATTATTCCGGACAGCGTTACGGAAATTTATTAAGAGGTGATTTTATGAAAGGTACAGGAACTAAAACAGACCCTTTTATTGTAGAAAATTATGATGATTTATGCAATATGAAAGGTGGCAGTGATAAATGTTACAAACTTGATACAGACATTGATTTTTCTTTGATAGATATCAGAAAACCTGATGATCCACCAGTAAATGTAAGTTTTAAAGAACTGGACGGAAACAATCACATAATTTCAAACTATTTCAGACGTGAAAGCGATAATGAAAATGCAAATTCACTTTTCAAATCGGACAGTGAATTTACATTAAGAAATCTCAATTTTTCAGGGATTTATCTTGTTGGCGGAGATACACAGCTTTGTGATACAGGTAATTCCATCGCTGTATATTATGATAATTGCCATATTGCGATAAAAATTGCTGATACCTATCCTAATTCAAATTCAAGACCGGTTTTCGGTGTCGGAGTTTTCAAGGACTGTGAAGTTTTAGTTGAAGGAACGTTAAAATTCACAAAAATTCTTACTGAGTATGCATCACTTAAAGGTGGATTTGAAGGATGTTTAGTAAAAGTAAATATGCATTTTGACAATCTTTCATCAGATTCAAGTGCATATCCATTTTGCGGAACCAATTTTTTGTACTCCGGATTAGTTGGCAAGATAACAAATTCCAACTCAGATAACACAGGAATTAAACTTGTAGATAAAAGGTGTATGTTCAGTTATATTGCTGTTGATATGGATGCCATAGGTTCTAATTTTACAGCTGGTTCGTGGGAAGGCGTTAATTTCTATGATAAAGAAGTTATGGCAAATATAGTTGATAAAATACCATCAAACAGTCATCTTTTGGCCCTTACTACGGAACAGTGCAAGGATGCGGATTATCTTCAGAGTATTGATTTCCCTTGTCTCTGGGGTGAAAGCGTATGAGAGAAAGTTTTATAATCAATCTGGACAAAAATAACGGTTATCCGACTTTTTCAGATGCAAATGATATTATTGATGTTGACTTTTTTAAAAATCCGTTAATGATGCAGTTATGTGGAGATTATCCAATATATAGGGGAAAAT
>CAMWNQ010000162.1 GCA_947175655.1 uncultured Clostridia bacterium
TTTTAAATCCTTCATTGAAAACGTTTCAGAATATCATAAATAATCAAAAGATTGATAGAATACACAATTGCCTGTTGAGTATTTCCTTATATGGTAAAATTTTCAGCTCTGCTGACAAGCTTTATATCTACAAGAGCATCAACAATAATACCATTTTCGGCATACTCTTCAGAAAAAACTTTGCCGTCAATTCTTATTTTGTTTAAAAATGATGTTTCTGCATATGGTATCAGAAGATTCATACGCTTTGAAGTTTCTGGAAGATTTTTGGAAATACATTCAAGAAGTCTTTCAAATCCCGTCTTATTTTTCGCACTTATTGCAACTGTAGTATCATTTTCATATACTGGATTAATTGCAATATCTGATTTATTCATAACGTTTATTTTAGGGATTCCGTCACAGCCAAGTTCTGATAAAAGATTCTGAGTAACTTTTTCCTGTTCATCCATATGAGATGATGACAAATCCTGAATATGAAGTATTATATCTGATGCTGATGCCTCTTCAAGCGTTGATTTAAAAGCCTCTACAAGATTATGCGGAAGTCTGCTTATAAGTCCTACTGTATCAATAAGCATTATACTTCTGCCATCAGGAATTTCAAGAGAACGTGATGTTGTGTCAAGAGTTGCAAACAATTTATTTTCTGCAAGGACTCCGGCATCAGTAAGAGCATTCAGAAGGGTTGATTTTCCTACGTTAGTATATCCCACTATAGAGGCACACAATATACTGTCCTTTTTTCTTCGTGAACGTGAAAAATCACGGTGTTTTTTTAGTTCTTTAAGTTCGTCTTCAAGATATGATATTCTTTTTCTTATATGACGCTTATCAGTTTCAAGCTTTGTTTCGCCCGGTCCTCTTGTACCTATACCGCCTCCAAGACGTGAAAGAGCTGTACCAAGTCCGGTAAGGCGTGGAAGTCTGTATTTTTGCTGTGCAAGTTCTACCTGTAATTTACCTTCTTTCGTTCTCGCTCTTTGTGCGAATATATCAAGTATTAGAGTAGTTCTGTCTATTACCCTTACTTCAACGATATTTTCAATATTTCTTGTCTGTACTCCTGTAAGCTCGTGGTCAAAAATAAGAAGTTCAGCATTTAATTCAGCAATCTGATTTTTCAGTTCTTCAAGCCTTCCTGAACCCATACAGGTAGCAGAATCATATTCATTCTTTTTCTGTATTACTCTACCCACCACTTCAGCATTTGCCGTTTCAGCAAGTTCAGCAAGTTCATTCATAGATGTTTCAGCATCAAATTCACCTGTATCTACTGATGCAAGCACTGCTTTTACCGGTGTTTCAACTAATTTATTTTCGTACATTTTTCGTTGTCTCCTTTATTAATTTTAGTTATTTATCTCTTTGAATTTTTCAATTGTATCTTTATCCTTTGAACCAATTAGAATATCGCCGAAATGACTACCTGCCCTGAGCCATGCAATACTTTTACACTCTTCATTAATTAATATAGAATTGTAACGATTGTAATACCCCTCAAATCTCTGCCATAAACCACTAAATTTATTTTCAAGATGCTTAATTGGGTTAAGTTCAGAAAGTTCTTTACCTTTTATTCTGAATCTTTCATGAAAAGGCATCATATTTATCGCGAAAATTACAGCCTTTTCTGACATAAGTTCACAAAAGGATTCCATACATTCTTCATATTTCCATTCCTTGTCCTTTATCATAAGATGTTTTTCTTTAAGGTCAATTCCGAGATATTTCTTTTTTCTTTTACCTGTACTTGAAAATACAAGTATATAGTTTTCAATATATAATTCATCAGGCTGAAAATAATATTCACTTTTAGTCAGCGAAACAGGAATACTTGTAACAAGACCTGTATTCGTTCCCTTGGCTTTATAAAATCGTTTCACACATTCGGGAATTTCTATATCAAGATTTTCAAGTTCAGAATCACAATCACTTTTATCATCTAAATCAAGCATATTCCTGATTTTTTCAATCAGTATAATCATATTTTCAATTTCTTCCTTACAGTTTGTATGATTCTGATAGAGCTGAGGATATGGCTTTCCGTAAAACTGCTGATTCAATATTTCAGATTCAAAATATTCTCCCTCAAAAATTTTATCACCTTGATTATCAACAAAAAATTTTCCGTACATTTTTAATTTACCATTATTTTAAAATAACTCTGTGATATACTTTCTTCCCTTTTTTGATGATTATATCAGTTTCACTGTTAAAGCATAAAAATGTCTTAGGGTCTGAAATTTTTTCACCGTCAATTGATATACCGCCCTGCTGTACAAGTCTGCGAGCCTCTGAAACTGACGGACAAAGTTTTGTTTTAACAAGAAGATTAAGCAAGCCGATATTTCCATCTGTGAGGTCTTCGGCAGTGAGTTCAGTAGTAGGCATATTATCACTTACTCCAGTACCTCCGAATACGCTCTTTGCTGATTCAAGTGCCTTGTCTGCTTCATCTTTTCCGTGCACAAGTTTGGTAAGTTCATATGCAAGGAGTTCCTTTGCCTTATTGTATTCTGCACCTTCCATATTCTTTTCCATTTCTTCAATTTCTTCAACCGGTACAAAAGTAAGCATTTTAAGACATTTTATTACATCAGCATCATTTACATTTCTCCAGTACTGGAAGAAATCATAAGGAGATGTCTTTGCAGGGTCGAGCCATACAGCGCCCTTTTCAGTTTTACCCATTTTCTTACCCTCTGAATTAAGAAGAAGTGTGATTGTCATAGCATATGCATCTTTTCCTAGTTTACGACGTATAAGTTCAGTACCGCCAAGCATATTGCTCCACTGGTCATCACCGCCGAACTGCATATTACAACCGTATCTTTTGAAAAGTTCAAGAAAATCATAGCTCTGCATAATCATATAGTTGAATTCAAGGAATGAGAGTCCCTTTTCCATTCTCTGCTTGTAACATTCAGCAGTAAGCATTCTGTTAACGCTGAAACAAGCTCCTATGTCTCTGAGAAGTTCGATATAATTAAGATTCATAAGCCAGTCCGCATTATTTACAATTATAGCCTTGTCTTCTGAAAAATCGATAAAATTACTCATCTGCTTTTTAAAACAGTCGACATTGTGCTGAATTGTTTCAGGAGTCATCATCTTACGCATATCAGTCTTGCCGGAAGGGTCACCAATCATAGCAGTACCGCCACCGATAAGTACAATAGGCTTGTTTCCTGCCATCTGAAGTCTCTTCATAAGACAGAGTGCCATAAAGTGACCTACGTGGAGACTGTCGGCAGTCGGGTCAAATCCGATGTAGAATGTAGCCTTTCCTGCATTTACAAGTTCTTCAATTTCCTTTTCGTCTGTAAGCTGTGCGAGAAGTCCACGTCTTTTAAGTTCTTCAAAAGTAGTCATTATTAAAATTCTCCTTTATTTATATATTTTTAATATTTTTAAAATTGCCTTTGGATTTTATAGAAAAATTAAAAGCAATCAAAATTACTGTAGTAATAATACTTACAAGAAAACACTCTATACTGTATATACTGTAATAATGTCCTGTGCCTTCTGGATTGAAAAAATCATAAATATTATTGTTACCAATCAAAAAATAATATATCATTTCATAGGATACAGCTGTAAATAATAAAATTATATTAGATATATTGGTTTTTACTACATTGAATACAATAATTATAAGAGAAAATATTATCTGCAATATCAGATATATATTTCCAAGTCTGCCATCAGTAAATAACAACAGTAAAAAGGATATTCCAGACATAATAAAAATCAATATAAATG
>CAMWNQ010000163.1 GCA_947175655.1 uncultured Clostridia bacterium
AATGAATGTCGTTATCTGAGAAAATGAATGTCGTTATCTGAGAAAATGAATGTCGTTATCTGAAGCTGGAAAAGACGCAATATAGGGATTTTTTTGACCCGAAAACAAGTCTATCAAACAAGGAAAAAACAAGTTTGTAAATCAAGTCTGTCAAACAAGAAAAAAATTGAGTTGACTTGACCGATTAAAAACCAAAAAAAGGACTTTTATTTTTGAATTTATAATCTAAAAATCAATGCAATCAGTAAGTTCATTTATAAAATTTGTATGACAGTCGAAACCAGATTCAACTAAAAGTCGCAAATCATTGACGAGACTGTCAAGTTGTTCTCCAACAAGTACAAGTAATCCATCAGAAAGACAAATACGTTCTGAATAAACACCGCTTGTAAAAACTTCTGCTCTGCAAAGAATAAGAGCTTGAATAAGTTCTAATCGGTCAGCACAATTTAAAATCATATCTTTTACACGTAAAATATCTTTTTTATCCATTTTTTTCACCTCCTAAATCATTATAGCATACTTTAGCAAGTATTGCAAGCATATTTTTTAATGATATAATAAATAAAAGGGGGTGAATTTATGGGTAAAACATCAAGCCAATCAAAAAACAAATATAATAAAAAAGCATATGATAGAATAAATGTAATGCTTCCAAAAGGAAAAAAAGATTTGTATAAAAAAATTGCACAATCTAAAGGATTAAGCTTAAATGGATATATAAACAAATTGCTTGAAGCAAATACAAAAGATGAAGAAATAAATTAAAGCAACGATTTGAATTAAAAGTAGAAAGACTAATATTGATTATATATAGCAGGAATAGTAGTATTTGAATCGCCTGAGAAGAAGTATAAGAGTGAGACAAGGAAATATATTCCCCTCTTATAATCTCCCCTGATGAATAACGTTCCTTTTTTTGGTTTTTGGTGGGTGCGATTTTGCTTAGCTTGATGTTCTGGATATGGTTTTAAGGTTGCAGAAAGTTTTATGCCTCCGGCGGGCCTCAGAATCTAGAAGCATGCTCATCGTTCTTCGTTGCAAGAGTGTAACGCTTCCTTTACATCTCGTCAAGAACCAGAAAAATTTATGAAGCTTGCGAAATAAATTTTTCTTATCTGCGATTTCTTGACTAGATGTATCGAAAGCGTTTTTTACATCTTGCCGAAGAACTCAGGAGCATGCTCTAGAGATTCGAGGTGTGGTAGAAGATAAAGAGAGGAAGGAAAGAGATGAGGTGGAAAGTTGTGTTATAAGGTAAGGGGTCGCAAAATCGCAGGAGGGCGGTTTTTTTATGGGTTTTTGGTGAGTAGGTGCAGGAACTGATATGTTGCGAATGTCAGGCGATTAAATTGTTGAAAGTTATAAGAAAGTGAATGTGATGCAGAGTTCTGAACGCTCATCACAACGCATGACAAGATTTCAAATTAAAAAATTAGACCGTTTCTACAAAGGAAACGGTCTATTATTGTATATAAAGTTATTTCAGAAGCTCATCGATATTAATTGAAAGCTGAACAGGATTGTTTTTATAAATGTTAACAGGAATACTTTGTGAAAAATCATAGATATTTATAATATTATTATTATCTTCAAAAAAATATACTACTGTTTTTCGTCTTTGAGGGTCAACAATCCAGTATTCACGAACCCCGTTTTCTTCATACAAATGAAGTTTGCGAATATAGTCGTCTTTCCAGTTGCTTGATACTACTTCTATTATCCAGTCTGGAGAACCGTTACAACGTTTACCGTCAGATAGCTTAGATTTATCACATATAACTGATATATCTGGAACTACTACATTATCATCTTGTAATCTAACATCAAACGGAGATAACATAGGAATACAATCTCCCTTATTTGATTTAATATAGTTCATAATTTCAAAATGTATAGAACCAATAATGCGCTGATGAATAATACTAGGTGAAGCAAGATAAACTATTTCACCATCAATAAGTTCCATAGGTTCTGAATTGGTTTCAGCAAAAGCTAAGAACTCTTCTGCTGTATATTTTTTTTCTTTTGGTAATGCCATTTTATTTTCCTCCTTGACACAATTGTTATATATATTATATAATATTTTAACCAATATTAACAAGAATTCCCCAACGTATAGGGTGAGAAAAAATGTCACAAATTTAGTTGTCGCCGTCAATAGTTTCTAATGTATCAAGAGAAGGGCTGTAGTCCCCTAAAAATAGGGGATTTTTACAATTTTTAAAAAAGCAATTTCTGTACAGCGTACCCCCCTGTTAGCTACTGGGGGTGAAAGAAATCTTATTAAAGATTTCAAGAAAATTATAACACTTATATGATAAAAAGTCAATAAAATTTGAAATGTTTTTTATTTTAACTATAGTGACATTCTCTTTCATTTCTTTAGGCAGGGGAGTCTGATACCCTTAAACAAAAAAATTTTGAGTTTCAGTTGTCGGTGTTCCGCAAGTTCCCCACAGGGGAACCCCTGCGGAACACCTCCGACAATCAAGAAATAATCAAAATATTTTATTGATTATAATTAAAAATTATTAAAAAATTTACCATATTCATCGTCATCGTCTTGAATAGAAATGGGTGGAAGATTATCAGGGTCAAGATGATTAATACAGCTTACAAGATATGTAACAGGGTTTCTGATTGGTTCTTTGGATTTAATAAGCATTTGACTGTAGAGCAGTCTTAAACGCTTTTCTAGGGGTTCTGGTTGGCATTCTGAAGCAGATGGAACTTTACAAGCAAGCATATCACATAAAACTTTAATGTCGGCTGGTGCAAGGTCTCTTTCAAACTCCCCAGACAAGTACGACTGACGGCTAAGAGCTGATGAAGATGATTCAGGTTGATAATGTTCAGATGGTTGTGGTCGCTCATCAAGCGGATGCTCTGATTGTGATGCAGACTGCTTGTCTATAAACTCATCAAGTCCCATAGGGTCTTTATAATTTTTGTTTGCATAGATATGGAATATGATTGTAAGCCATTTGCCACGGCTTCCACGTTTTCCGCACTCATATGTATAGCATATATCTGTATTTTCAGATAATGCCTTTTGACAGCTATCAAGAATACGATTTTTAAAATCTACTAAACGATTATATTCGTCAGGATTAATGAAGAGAAATTTGCGGAGTTCAGAAATTTTTATTTCAAATTTCCCTAAATTTTCACGTTGTTTCAAAAGTTCGTACATACGTAATTGATTAACAGATTTCAAACGTAAGGCGTTCCATAACTCATAAGAAAAATAGTTTCCTTTAAGGTTGAAGAAAAGAGGTAAGGCATCATCATGAGCATCTATTTCAACAAACCATTTTTCAGTATCATCTTTAAAGAGATTTACTTTCTTAAAAAGTTGAAAGGAAGATAGACCACCATTATCTGTAGGAATATGAACTACTTTACAAAGTAAGCAATTAATTGACTTTTTAAAGTGCCTGATATTCATTTTCCCAATGTTCATAATCTTTTGAAAATCGGATAAGGAAAAACGTACACAACGTGTAGAAACATTACGGGCGTTAATTTTGGAAAGATAAATGCTGAAGAAACGGAGTTCCTGCAGGCTCATATTATTATCTATGATTTCATTAAGTAAATTGCTTTTCTCAATTTTATATGTATCTTGAATTAACATGAAAAAACACCTCCAATTAAAATTATAGCATAAGACAACGCAAATGTCAATGAATGTCGTTATCTGAGAAAATGAATGTCGTTATCTGAGAAAATGAATGTCGTTATCTGA
>CAMWNQ010000164.1 GCA_947175655.1 uncultured Clostridia bacterium
GAGCTGAATTATTCATAAAACGTTCAAGTGCATCATCAATAGCAACACCATAATTTTTTATTTCATCAATTAAACTCATTTTTCACCAATCCTTTTTATTTTAAATTATTTTTTGAGCCATTTTTTAAGAGTGTTTAAAAGCTGATTGAAATCCAAAGGCTTAGATATATGTCCGTTCATACCGGCGTTAAGCGATGCCTGAACGTCATCTGAAAAAGCATTTGCGGTCATAGCAACAATCGGTATTGTATGTGCATCTTTTCTTGAAAGACTCCTTATTGCACTTGATGCTTCATTTCCGTTCATAACAGGCATTCTGATGTCCATAAAAATAAAGTCATAATAATCTTCCGGAGAATCATTGAATTTATCTACTACGGCACGCCCGTTTTCTGCACGGTCAACTTCAATATTCATCATACTGAGTATTTCAATCGTGATTTCAGCATTAAGGTCATTATCTTCTGCAAGAAGAATTCTTACACCTGAAAAGTCTTCCTGTTTTATTTCCTCAATTTCATTTTTGTTTGAAATCTTTTTACTGTCTCCAGAAATAATTTCATGGAAAAGATACATAAGCCTTGATTTGAATAACGGTTTGCTTACAAATAAATCTGCACCGGAAGTCTTAGCTTCAATTTCAATTTCAGACCAGTCATATGCAGATATAATTATAATGGTCATATCAGAGCCTACAAGACGACGAATTTGCTTAGTGGTTTCAATTCCGTCCATAACAGGCATTTTCCAATCAAGAATTATTGCAAAATAATCTTCTCCGGCATTATGACGTTCCCTGACTTTTTCAACAGCTTCTGCACCGCTTAAAACCCATTCACTGCACATTCCCATTTCATTAAGAATATGGCATGTTGATTCACAAGACGATTGTTCATCATCAGCAACCAGTACCGGAAGATTTACAAAATCAGCTACAGAAAGTTCATCAGCATTCTGAAGTTTGAGTGATATTGTAACAGTAACTTTAGTGCCTTTTCCAAGCTCACTTTCAACTTTTATATCGCCATTCATCATATGAACAAGATTATTCGCTATTGCCATACCAAGACCCGTACCTTGTATACTGCTTACACGGCTATCATTGGCTCTTGTAAAAGGTTCAAAAATATGATTCACAAATTCAGTATCCATACCTATGCCGTTATCATTAAAAATGAATTCATAACAGCCAAGTTTCGGATTTCCTGAAGGCTTTTCAGTTACATATAAATCTATACGACCCCCTTCATCTGTATATTTAATGGAGTTGCTTATAAGATTGACAAAAAGCTGTCTTATTCTTAAATCATCTCCAATTACTTTTTCATGTATAAAATTATTGATATAAATATTAAATTTCTGATTTTTTTCCTGCGTCTGAGGGAATATCATAGATACAAGATTATCAATCAAATCCGAAAGATTGAATTCTGTTTCATTCAAATCCACTTTTCCTGATTCTATCTTTGACATATCCAGAACTTCATTTATCAATGACAGCAGATGTCTTGAAGAAACTGTAATTTTACCAAGACAGTCCATAACACGTTCCTTATCATCAATATTCGCTCCAGCAATAGCGGTCATGCCAATAATAGCATTCATAGGAGTTCGCATATCGTGGCTCATTCTTGAAAGGAAGTCTGATTTTGCTGAATTTGCACGCTTTGCAGATTTATAGGCATCTACAAGAGCATTTTTTATCTGTTGTTCTTTAACTCTGTCTTGTGTGGTATCAGTTCCCAAGACAAAAACCATAATATGAGAATCGCTGTCTCTTTTTGACATAAGTGCCGTAACACGTATATATCGGTCAATAATAGAGTGATAATATTCAATTTCTGAGGTCTTATGGCCTTCTTCAAATCTTTCAAGAAGCTGTTTTCTTTTGATTTTACCTATCATATCATCATTAAGAAACTGCGGATTTCTTTCAGCAATCCATTTATCGACAAAATCATCATATTTCACCGGTGAAGATGTATCAATAAAATTAAAATCACCTATTCTGCTTTTTGTAACATTATCAGGATATATTATTCCTTCTGTCATATCTATTGAGAACGAATAAAGACAATTTGAAGTAAGAGCATCACGATACTGTTTTCTCTCCTCAGCAAGCATAGTTGTAAGCATTGACTGTTCTGTAATATCCTGCATAGAACTAAGAATAAAAAGTTCACCGTCATCAAACTGGAGAAGACGTGATTTTACATGAATTTTAAATATATTACCATTTTTATGCCTTATATTGAATACATATTCCGCATTATCTCCGGCCTTCTGAAGACTTTTTACAGATTTCAGAAGCATCGGAATATCTTCTGTAAGTATATTTTTATGAACCATTTCATTAAAATCAATATTCGAAAGTGTATTGCAGTCGTTGCAACCAAAAAGTTTTTTAGCCTCTTCATTTAAGGCAAGTATATCATAGCTCGGAATTCTGTATGCAAATACACCACAGCTCAACGAACTTAAAATATGGTCAATCATCATTGCATAATCTTTGAGCTTGGCGTTTTGGTTTTCAAGTTCGGTAACATCATTATAGAAACTATAAAATAATTTTTCACCTTTTTCATTTGTAATTCTTGTTCCGGTATCAACGACCCATTTCAAACTCCCATCCTTGCATCTGACCCTGTATTTTACAGAATAGTTGTTTCCTTTTTCGAGGTCTCGTCCTAATTTTTCAAGAGTTGCATCAAGGTCAGGAGGATAAACGTTGTCCCTTGCGTTTCCGTTAGTAACTTTTATAAATTCATCAACATTATATCCAAAAAGTTTTGCAACAGTTTCGCCGACATACAGATATGAATATACATCATCCTCATAACTTATTTTAAAACCGCCTGAAATTCCGTTCAATATGGTTTTAAGCCTGAGATTCATATCAGTGTTGATTTGAATATATTTATCAGAAAGCTTTTCCTCAAGAGCTTTTTCTTCTGATATATTTTTTACATACCACATAATACGTCTGGATTTTTCAGAATAATCAGGCAAAGGAATAAGTTCTGTTCTCACCCAGCTGGGCTTTCCAGATTCCAAACGCTGATATGTAATATCCATATAGGGAACACCAGTATCAAAAAGCGATTTTAGATTTTCACGAACCATAACATTTATAAATTTTGCACGGAATTTCTCAAGAACATAATTGTTTGCAAAATTCCTTATGGCACTATCATAATCACTGTAAAAATAATCTACATCACCGCTTTCATCATTTGCTATGGTGATAGTTTTCATAGAATTTTTATTAAGGTCAATAGAAGCGATGCGATAATAAGTTCTCTTCATAAGATTCACAGATGATTCAAGTAAATATTTCTCATCATCATATTTTTTAATTTCCTTGATTTCTATTATACATACAGCTTCAAGAGGTATGTTATTTTCATCAGAGTTTACAACTGTGATGGTCATATTAAGAGACAAAGTACAATTTTTATTTTTTATCTTTATACTTTCAGATTTTTTATCTTTTTTATTATTTTTTATATTTCCGCATGTGTTATAAAATAATTCAACATCACCAGAATAAATTACATTTTCCGCAAATTCTAATAATGAACAAGATGTTTGCTTATATAAACATTTAATTTCAAGAGCATACAAAGTTCTTTCAGGAACAAAAACAACTTCATTTTTTATATCATATCTGAACCAGTGAACCGATGTATTTTCGAGTGCTTTTTCAAGAAACAAATTGTTAATATAATCATTCATTGTAT
>CAMWNQ010000165.1 GCA_947175655.1 uncultured Clostridia bacterium
TCATTATATCATATTTAGGATTTATATTCATAAAAAACGCACTTCTTTTCACAAGAGGTGATATTTTTTTATCATTATCTTTTTTAATTATGCAATCGCTGTATTGATACTCTGGCATAAATACTTTTATAACATCTTCATATTCTTTTAATATACTATACGGATTTTTTCCATTAAGAAGCTTTTCAAGTTCAGTATTGAGACGCTCTGCGGATATATTCTTTAATCTGTATGCATTTCTGTGAATTGATTCAGATGTCTTATCTTCAATACTAAAATCAAGCTGTGATGCAAAACGCATAGCTCTTAATATTCTGAGTGCATCTTCTTCAAATCTCTTATCAGGATTTTCAATACAGGTTATAATTTTATTGTTCATATCACCTCTTCCGTCATACAAATCAATTATATTATAATTCAAATCCATAGCAATTGAATTCATTGAAAAATCACGTCTTACTAAATCTTCTTTTAGTGATGAAGTAAACTCAACAGCATCAGGATGACGGTTGTCACTATATGTTGTCTCTTTTCGGTATGTAGTTATTTCAATCTGAACTTTATCTATAATAACTGTAACAGTTCCGTGCTTGATTCCAGTCGGAATAGTTCTGTAATTTCTAAAAGTCTCAATTATTTCTGACGGCACAGCATTTGTTGTAATATCATAATCATACGGTATTCTGCCAAGAAGAAAATCACGGACACAACCACCAACAAGATATGCTTCAAATTTATTGTTTTCCAGTATTTGGAGAGCTTTTAAAACACTCTCTGGTATTCTATACATTAAAATCCACCCTTTTTATTTAATTTATATAATTTTAGAAAGTAAAAGCATAATAAAAAGAATAATAAAATTGAAAATCATAAATAATTTCATATATTTCATTCCTTTTGGATTTTCCGATTTCATATAATATTTATACGAAATCAGACTTGCAAGAGATGCAACAGGAGTTCCAAGGCCCCCTATATTGACTCCTACAAGAAGTTTTTCTGCACTATCTGTAAATCCTGATAATAAAACTGCTGATGGAACATTGCTTATAATCTGACTTGTGACTGCTGACGCCGTTATTTCATTGCCCTTTATAAATGATGATATTAAAGACTGTATTTTTTCAATATTACCAATATTTCCGCTGAAAATAAAAAAGCATATGAACGTTGCAAGGAGTGCATAATCAACTTTTAAAAGCACTTTAAAATCGGATATAAAAATTAAAACAATACTTATCAAAAGGCATATATACTGATTTATAAAACCTGATACTGTCATAATACATATTATAAATATCAAAGAGTATATAAAAGATTTCAATTTCGGAATCTTATTATTATTATTACTGTTTTCTATAGATTCTATTTCTAAATCACTTATAATAAAAGTCATAAGTGATAATATAATCCAGCTTAAAATTCCATAAGGCATCATTGTTTTAAAAAAATCAGATGGTGAAAGTCCATATTCTGAACATATAAAAATATTCTGAGGATTGCCTATGGGAGTCATCATACTGCCTAGATTAGCAGAAACCGTCTCTATTATTACTGCAAATATAAGATTATTTTTACTGTTTATCCCAGCTGAACAAAAAAGTGCTGTAGTAACTGGTACAAAAGTTATCAGTGCAACATCATTAGTTATAATCATAGATGAGAAAAAGCAGACATTCATCATTATAAACATCAGAAGCCTTGCCGAATGACATTTCGATGTAAGAAAAGATGATATTTTAGTAAATATACCTGTATTGTTAAATCCTGCAACTGCTGACATAAGACAAAATAAAAGTATCAGCGTTGAAACATTTATATATGACAAATACTCGGCAGACGGTTTTACTAAAAGCATAGATGCTAATGCACATATCAGTGATACAAAAAGTACAGTTTGTGAAGATATAAACTTCTTTATTTTCTGAAACATTTTCTAAAACCTCCGATTTTTAACATATAAATAGTCTCTCGCCTCTTCAGACGGTGGGTTCCGCTGACATGAGACAATCCAATATAATATTTACATTATGAAAATAATGTGATATACTATTTATTTATTATTCTATGTCGTGCGAAAGCACGTGGATTGAAATAATTATATCATATTTTTTCTTCAATTACAATATAAAAAACGGACAGTTTTTTATTTAAGCTGTCCGTTATATGCTATGTAATTATTTACCGGCTGTTACTGTTACTTTTTCTTTTTCCGGTTCTGATTTGGATTCGGCTTCGGAAATACCTGACTGAACTTTTAATAAATCACGAATTTCTGTAAGTAATTCTTCTTCCTTGGTAGGCTTAGGAGATTCTTTTACTTCCTCTTTTTTTCTTGAAAGAACGTTTATTGCTTTAATCATAAGGAATATACAGAAAGCAATGAGTATAAAGTTAATCACGGCCTGTAAGAATGCACCATATTTAAGAACTGGAGGTTCACCAGAAAGACTCCATGGAATTGTTACTGATAAATTGCTTAAATTAATACCGCCTATTATAGCACCAAGTAATGGCATAAGCACAGAATCAACCAATGTTGAAACTATTGATGTAAAGGCAGAACCCATAATCATACCCACGGCAAGGTCAACAACATTTCCTCTTGAAATAAACTTCTTAAATTCATCAAAGAACCTTTTCATTTTTAATTCTCCTATTTTTTATTAAATTCAGATTATTTTAAATCTGGCAAAGAAGGAATTTCATTAATTGACTCCTTGGGCTTTGATTTTTTAGCCTTCATATATTCTGGAAGTTCAATCTGGTCAAGCTCATCTACATAAACTTTTTTCTTTGGCATAGCCTCTACAGCTTTAACTGCACCCGACATTATAGGTTTAACATGTTTATGTTTATAAGCCTGAAGTTCATCAGCATCAGCTTTCTTTGTTTTGCCCATTATAATATCAGAAGACTTTCTGACATAAGCTTCAAGTTCATCAGCATCAGCCTGAAGAGTTTTTCCCATCTTAACTTTGGATTTTTCAGTTACATTTTTCTTCAAATCATCAGCATTAACAACATCAGTACATTTCATATATTTGCTGTTATCCTTATTTGAATTAGGTTTCAACTGACTTGCATCAGTTTCCGGTACAGAAGTCATATACTTATTTTCTTTTTTCTTACTATGGCGTTCAATTATGGATATATCAAGCCCTTCAGCGGAAACGCCTGTCATCTTCTTATCGCTTCGGGGTTTATTAAAAAAATCGTCGTCTGAACTTTCCTTTCTTTCTAGATCTGGTTTGTTCTGCGGATTTTCAGTTGACATACTGTTCCATAAGGAATCATTATCTTTTGATGTACTTTCTGTCTGATTATTATTCGGAATACCTGACATATTAGGCATACTAGATGCATTTGAAATGTTCGGAATATTATTACCATAAGTCTGCTGATACTGAGGAGGTAAAGGCATACCCTGTGTCATCTGATTTGGAACATTAGGATTGCCCGTCATCTGCTGAGGATATACAGGTACAGGCATATAAACCGGCATACCATTCACATCATATCCCACAAACTGAGTCTGCATCATTGGAACTTGTGTATACATTGGCATACCATTAGCATCATACCCTACAAACTGAGATGTCATCACCGGCTGACCATACCCGTACATATTTGACATATTAGGCATATTGAGATTCATATTCTGTTGTGGCATTCCTTGCTGATATATCATATTATTTGGCATATTAGGAGGTATATTAGGATTCATATTCGGCTGTGG
>CAMWNQ010000166.1 GCA_947175655.1 uncultured Clostridia bacterium
ATTATGAATAAGATAATATCGTATAATTACTTTGGAGATGATAAAACGTGGTTAATTTACCTGAAAATTATAATATCAATGATTATGACCGTCCGTCAGTAGCTGTAGATATAGCAGTTTTTACTATAAGAAAAAAGCCCTGTGAGACATATCGTCATTTATCTGAAATGTCACTTTCTGTACTTCTTATAAAACGCAAGGAAGAGCCTTATAAAAATTATCTTTCACTTCCTGGTGGGTTTACAATAAGAACTGAAACTATTGAAGAAACTGCAAAACGCAAGCTCTATGAAAAAACTGGTGTAAAGAATGTTCCTATATCATTGCTTTATAATTCTTCAGCAATGGGAAGAGACCCCAGAGGCTGGATAATTTCCTGTGGTTATTGGACACTTATTGAAAAAAGTCAAGCTGTTATAACTGAAGAAAATGCATCGTGGTATGATATAAAATTTGTTTATGGAAAAGAAAGTTTTCTTGAACTTTCTTCAGAAACCGGAGAAGTCTATAAAGTGAAATTCAATATAGGAAATGATATAGAACTTTACAATGAAGCTTTACAGATTCAAACTTCTGAAAATGACTTTATAGCTTTTGACCACGCCGAAATAATAGCAAGGGCATTGATACAGCTCAGAAACAGTCTCGATACTCCTTATCCAGCATTCAGACTTTTACCGCCACTGTTCACTCTTACTGAATTACAGCAGGTTTATGAAACTATTCTTGATAAACCATTACTTATGGCTAATTTCAGACGTAAAGTTATGTCATATGTTGAGGGGACAGATGAAATAAAAGCTGGTGCAGGACACAGACCTTCCAAACTTTTTACAGCATGTAACCATAAACTATAAATAAAGGAACTGAAAAATGTTTAAACGTATTTTTTTAAATAAAGAAAATCCAGATAATCAATATCCTTCTTATAAAAATCAGTTTAAGCCAAAAATGGATTTTTCCGATGATGAACTTGAAAAACTTTTCAAAGCTAATGAAGAAGAAATAATGAGAACAGTTGAAAAAGAGATAACAGAATATCTTAATTGTGATGATGTATGCAATGATGAAGAGGATATGTTTCCAAGACGTTCTTTACTTACAGGTGAATGGTATGTCAGTGACATTAATTTTGAAGAACTTGATTATCTTACTGTTTTTGTTGTATTTCTTGGAAACGATTTAGGTTATCCTGATGATTATCTTGGACTTGATTGTATATTTTACTATGATGAGGAATCAGAAGAATTTGTTTTTGACGGATTAAATAGTCAAGCCGTATAAAATAAAAAAGAGCAGTTTTTAATTGCTCTTTTTTTTTTTGCAAAAATTTAAAAAACTACTTGACAAATCAAAATTTATATGATAATATGAATATATGAAAAAGTATTCATATATTAAGTAATAATGGAGTTGATATTTATGAAAAAAATTTATGCTGTAAATAATCTTGAATGTGCACACTGCGGAGGAAAAATTGAATCTGCAATAAATCAGCTTGAAGATGTTGAAGAAGCTATTCTGAATTTTCCTTCAAGAAAATTGAAAGTTACAGGTAATATCACAGAAAAAACAGAAAAAGCTATGCAGAATATATGTGATAGAATTGAAAACGGTGTAATTATATCTCCTTGGGAAAATTCAGACAATAAAAATCATAGCCACTCCCACGAACATAACCATTCGCATGAACACGGTCACGAACATGAACACGAGCATAATCATCAGGAAAAAAATAATATAGTAACTCTTGCAATCGGAGTAGTATTATTTATATGTGCAGTCATTTTATCCAATATTTCAGGATTTGCAGATAAAGAATATATTCCATCATCATTATATATTTTGTCTTATCTGATACTTGGATATAAAGTAATAATATCAGCATTTAAAAATATTATGAAAGGGAATATATTTGATGAAAATTTCCTTATGACAATTGCAACAGTAGGTGCAATATGTCTTGGTGAATATTCCGAGGCAGCAGGAGTTGTGTTATTTTTTAATATAGGAAGTATTTTTGAATATTATGCAGTAGAAAAAAGCCGTAAGGAAATATCATCAGCAATTGATTTGAAAGTTGAAAAATCTGATGTTTTAAGAGACGGCAGATTTATAAATATTGATACTGATGAAATAGAAAAAGGCGATATTATAAGAATAAAAACAGGTGAGAGAATTGCTGTTGACGGAATAGTAAAATCGGGTGAAACTCTTTTAGATACTTCTGCAATAAATGGTGAACCAGTACCAGTATTTGTAAAATCCGGTGATAAAGTCATATCAGGATATATAAATACCCAATCAGCAATAGAGATTGAAGCAACTGAAACAGCTGAAAATTCAATGCTTTCAAAAATTGCGGAAGCTATAGAAAATGCAACTGATTCAAAGCCTAAAGTTGATAGATTTATTACACGTTTTTCAAGAGTATATACTCCAGTAGTTATTGCTGTTGCATTGCTTACTGCTATGGTACCATCACTTATTATAGGAAATTGGAGCAAATGGATATATACTGCCCTTACATTTTTAGTAATAAGCTGTCCATGTGCATTGGTGTTAAGTGTACCTCTGGCATATTTTTCAGGTATAGGCAAAGCTTCCAGATATGGTATACTTTTTAAAGGCGGAAATTCTCTTGAAATGCTTGCGAAGATAAAATCCGTGGCACTTGATAAAACAGGAACTGTTACAAAGGGTGAATTCAAAGTTACAGAAATAAAAACTTTCGAGAATATTTCAGAAGAAAAAATGCTTTCATTATGCGGAAGCTGTGAAAGTTTTTCATCTCATCCTGTTGCAGTAAGCATAGTAAATTATTGCAAGGAAAATAATATAAACACAGAACCTATCAAGGATATTACAGAAATAGCAGGAATGGGTCTTAAAGCGGAATTCAATAATAGTATTGTACTCTGCGGAAATAAAAAACTTATGGATAAATATGGCATATCAGTTAATTTAGAACCTGAAAGTCTCGGAAGTATAGTATATGTATCTGTCAATAAACAGTTATACGGATATATCCTTATATCTGACAGTATAAAGGAAAATTCTGCAAATGCCATAAATGATTTGAAAAATATGAATCTTGATGTATTTATGCTTACAGGAGATAAAAAAGAAAATTCAGAAAATATAGCAGGTAAAGTTGGTATTGAAAATGTATACAGTGAACTTCTTCCGGCTGAAAAGCTCGAAAAATTACAGGAAATACGTAGGAACAGCGGAAATGTGATGTTTATCGGAGACGGAATAAATGATGCCCCTGTTCTTGCAGGTGCAGATGTAGGCGGAGCAATGCAGAACGGTTCTGACCTTGCAATAGAATCCGCTGATGTTATATTTATGAAATCCGATTTGAAATCAGCAGTAACAGCTAAGAAAATAGCTGATAAAACATCAGTCATTACAAAACAGAATATAATATTTGCAATTGGTATAAAATTGGCAGTTCTTATACTCGGACTTTTTGGTATTGCTAATATGTGGTTTGCAGTATTTGCTGATTCAGGAACAGCAATGCTTCTTGTTTTAAATTCCATTAGAATACTTTTGAAGAAAGAAAAATCAATATAAATATAAAAAAAGCGGGCTTTATGTCCGTTTTTTTTATTTTGATGACAGATATAAAAAACTATTGTAATAAG
>CAMWNQ010000167.1 GCA_947175655.1 uncultured Clostridia bacterium
TCTCATCATCTGCTGTTCAAGGAGAAATCAGCAGATATATATCATGTGATAAAAATACTGTAATAAAAAATGATAATCACGCCTTGAATATAATCTTAGGACTTTTAAAAAATAATATAAAATATTACTGGACTTGGATATCAATAAAAACGGGATATAATAAATATGATGAAGGTGTTGCTGTTCTCAGTAAAAGTCCGATTATAGAAACAAAAATTTTAACTGTCAGCAATTCAGATAACTATAATGACTGGAAAACCCGTAAAATACTTGGTATACGCTGTAAAAATTTTCCCGATGAATGGTTTTTCAGCGTTCATTATGGCTGGTATATCAAAGATTTTAAATATAGCAAAGATGATGCTTTTCAAAGTCAATGGATTAAAACTCTTGATTTAATGAAAAATTATGAAAATTATAAATCAGTATGGCTTATGGGCGATTTTAACAATCCAGCTGAAATCAACGGTGAAGGATATGACCTGATAAAAAAATCCGGTTGGTATGACAGCTACGACCTTGCAGTTAATAAAGATGACGGTCTGACTGTAACAAAAAAAATTGACGGCTGGGAAGACGATAAAAAAATGAGAATAGATTTTATATTATGCAATAAACAAATTTCTGTAAATTCTTCCAAAGTAATATTTAACGGAACAAATTATCCCATAGTATCTGACCATTACGGTGTTATTATTACAATTTTTACTTGACAAAACTATAAATATATGATAGAATAGTAAAAATTGCAGATGTATGTTATTTTTTAGGTTCGTCTGCCTTATTGATTATTATACATCAGCTTGTGAAACGGTCAATAAGATATTTTCAGCACACAAGATTGATTTTTGCTTGTGTGCTTTTATTTTGAAATAATATCATTTGAGGTGAATTTATGGAAAACAAACTTAAATTATATGGATTCAATAATCTTACAAAATCTTTAAGTTTTAACATCTACGATGTATGCTACGCCAAAACTTCCAAGGAGCAAAAAGACTATATCGCATATATAGATGAACAATATAACTCTGAAAGAATTTCCGACATTATGACGCACGTTACTGAAATGATAGGTGCACAGGTTTTAAGTGTATCAAGACAGGATTATGACCCTCAGGGAGCTTCTGCTACTTTTCTTATTGCTGATGATACAATGATTCCGGCAGGAGGAAATGAAATTATTGCACATCTTGATAAAAGCCATGTAACAGTACATACATATCCTGAATTTCACCCACATAACAGCATTGCTACATTCAGAGTTGATATTGATGTTGCTACCTGTGGAAAAATTACTCCTCTTACTGCGTTGGACTACCTTATTGGGAGCTTTGATTCTGATATAATAACTATGGATTATCGTGTAAGAGGATTTACAAGAAATGTTGATGGTGAAAAACTTTTTATAGACCACCATATAACTTCTATTCAAGATTATATCGATGACAGCATTCTGCAAAGCTATGATGCAATGGATTTGAATGTATATCAGGCAAATATCTTTCACACAAAGATGCTTATAAAAGAAATGTATCTTCAGAATTATCTATTCAATACAGATGTAGATGAACTTCCTCCACATACAAGGCTCGATATAAGCACTGCTTTAAGACGTGAAATGATTGAAATTTTCAGTGGAAGGAATGTGTATTAATATGTTGAATCAAAATGATGCACCTATTTATGAGGCTATGCAGAAATTTAAAAAAATGCGTATAGTGCCTTTTGATGTTCCAGGACATAAGAGAGGTAGAGGAAATGCAGAACTTACTGAATTTTTAGGTAAGAACTGTATGGATGTTGATGTAAATTCAATGAAACCACTTGATAATCTTTGTCACCCTGTTTCAGTAATACGTCAGGCTGAGGAAATCGCTTCTGAAGCGTTCAATGCAAGTCATGCATTTTTTATGGTAGGCGGTACTACATCAGCAGTACAAAGTATGATAATGTATGCCTGCAAAAGTGGTGATAAAATTATTCTTCCACGAAATGTACACAGAAGTGCAATAAATGCTCTTATTCTCTGCGACGCTGTTCCGGTATATGTTAATCCAGATGTAAATCACGAACTTGGAATAGCTTTGGGAATGTCAGTCAAACAGGTTGAAAAAGCTATAGAGGAAAATCCTGATGCAAAAGCTGTTCTTATAAATAACCCTACATATTATGGGATATGCTCTGACCTTAAAAAGATTACAGAACTTGCACATTCAAAAAATATGCTTGTACTTGTCGATGAAGCCCACGGAACACATTTTTATTTCGGAAATAATTTCCCAATAACAGCAATGAAAGCCGGTGCGGATATTGCTGCTGTAAGTATGCATAAATCAGGAGGAAGTCTTACTCAAAGTTCTTTTCTTTTAATGGGTCAGAAGATTAATTCAGATTATATGAGACAAGTTATAAATCTCACACAGACTACAAGTGCATCATATCTGTTATTATCCAGTCTTGATATTTCCAGAAAACGTCTTGCACTTCACGGAAAAGAAATCTTTGCTAAGACCGTTGAAATGGCTGAATATGCACGTTCGGAAATAAATTCAATCGGTGGATATTATGCATATTCCAAAGAACTTATAAACGGTGACAGCATTTATGATTTTGATATTTCAAAGCTTTCTGTTCATACCCTACCCGTCGGACTTGCCGGCATTGAAGTATATGACCTGCTACGTGATGAATATGATATACAGATCGAGTTCGGTGATATAGGAAATATCCTTGCATATCTTTCAGTAGGCGACAGAAAACAGGATATTGAACGTCTTATCAGTGCATTGTCAGAAATAAGAAGACGTTTCGGAAAATCAAAAACCGGTATGCTCTCACAGGAATATATAAATCCTATTGTTGCCGAAACTCCTAGAAAAGCTTTTTATGCTGATAAAATTTCACTTCCTCTTGAAGAAACTTCTGGTCGTGTGTGCAGTGAATTTGTAATGTGCTATCCCCCCGGAATACCAATTCTTGCTCCGGGTGAACTTATTACGGACGAAATTATACAATATATAAAATATGCCAAAGAAAAAGGTTGTTCAATGACTGGTACTGAGGATATCAATATTGAAAGATTGAATGTACTAAAATAAATCAGAATTTAAAGGAGAAAAAATGAAAATCAGATTGGTTAGACCAACAAAAGAATTAAAGGATAAAGCAATAGATTTTAGACAGGAATTTTTCGATAATGACGAATTTATAATCAATGGTAGTGAACTACTTGATAAGACTGATAATTATTATCAATGGCTAAAATCAGTAACAGATAACGCCAACGAGAAAACTGTTAATCCTGACTGGGTATTAACAGACACATTTTTTGCACTTGACAAAGCTGATAAATTAATAGGAATTATTGATTTAAGACATACATTAAACGATTTTCTAAAAGATTTAGGAAATTGCGGTTATAGTGTTCGTCCATCAGAAAGAAGAAAAGGATATGCAACAGAAATGCTTCATCTTATATTAAACATAGCGGTTAACAAAGGATTAAGTGAAATACATCTTGCTGTAGAAAAAAACAATGAACCGTCTATAAAAACTATATTAAAAAAGGTTGGGGTGTTTGAGCGAATTATTGGATCTGTCTAGTATACACGTCTCCGAGCCGGCGAGACCGTAGGATGAGTCGT
>CAMWNQ010000168.1 GCA_947175655.1 uncultured Clostridia bacterium
CTGTATAATAAATATGATTACTGGCTATTACTGTTGCGGATGCGGAGGCACGAGAAGTTTTTATGCTTTTTTGGAGGGTAATATTATTGATTCTTTTAAATATAATCCGATTGTATTATTTGGCGTAGTATTATTATTTCTTAGGTGGCTTGAAATTATTTTACATAAAAAAATAATCCCCAAAAACGGATTTTTCTGGTATTCCGTTCTGGGGATTTTTCTGCTTTTTTATATTGCAAGAAATTTTATTCCTTGTCTTGCACCGATTTAAATAAATATTATATTATTTATGCTGTTCTTGATACATTTTATCAAGCATCTCATCAAAGAAGCCATAAAAATCATCATAGCCGGCATTTTTCCATAAATAGTCATATTTTTCATCAGTATACTTTTCAAGATATTCCGGAATTTCTCCTGTCTCATTAAATGTAGTGTATACATTGTCAAAATCCATTGCCACTTTCATAGTATTATTAAATATAGGACCATAAATTGCAATAAGCATAGATGTCAAAAGAATTGATATTGCTGATATGATTATTCCAGCAATAGCCATTCCCTTCCCTCTTCTTCTTTTAACGAGAGAAACTATTCCGAATATAAGTGCCGGAATAGCAAGTATAAAATTCAAACCCATCAAACAGCATAAAATAAGTGAAATTATACTTAAAACAAGTGATACTATTGCAAATGCTGAACTGCCCTGTATTTTTGATCCTCTTTCATCCGGATTTACCGGTGGTGCTTCATAAAAATTATTATCTTCGTACATAAAAAAAATCCTTTCTTTAAAAACCAGCCTGCCAGTTCCAGTTTCTTATGTCAAGTTCTTCAAGATTGAACGGCGTAAGCTGATATACACAATAATTGAGCCAATTTGAAAACATTAAATTTGCTGTACATCTCCATGAAAATTTAGGAGTTTTTGTTACATCGTCATCAGGAAAATAATTATATGGTATTTTTATATCAAGACCTTTTTCCAAATCCCTAAAATACTCATTTGCAATTGTTTCACGGTCATATTCAGAATGACCAGTAATAAAATATTGTCTGCCGTTTTTATTTGCAACTATATGAATTCCTGATATTTCTGATGATGTCAGTATTTCAAGCTGTTGAATTTTTTCAATATCTTCACGTCTTATTTCGGTATGCCTTGAATGAGGCACTAAAAATTCATCATCAAAACCAATTAAAAGCTTGCTGTTGCTAACTTCGGATTTATGAGGAAAAATTCCGAACATTTTCTCTTTCAACATATGCTTAGGCACTCCGAAATGATAATATAATCCTGCCTGTGCACCCCAGCATATGTGGAAGGTGGAAAAGACGTGAGTTGTAGACCATTCCATTATTTCACATATTTCATTCCAATAATCAACTTTTTCATATTCAAGCTGTTCAACAGGTGCACCAGTAATAATCATACCGTCATATCTGTTATTTTTTACTTCATCAAAAGTCTTATAAAAATACTCAAGATGATTTAATGAAGTATTTTTTGAAATATGAGAAGTCATATACAATAAATCTATATCAACTTGAATAGGTGTATTGCTAAGAAGACGCATAAGCTGACATTCTGTTTCTATTTTTTTAGGCATAATATTAAGAATCAGAACTTTCAAGGGTCTTATATCCTGATGTTCCGCCCTATCTCTTGCAATTACAAATATATTCTCTTTTTCTAATGTTTTGTATGCCGGAAGTTCGGCTGAAATTCTTATAGGCATTTTTTTAACCTCCGGAAAAAATAATAAAATTATTCGGGGATAGAAAAAGTCCCCGAATATAAATCAAAAATTAAACTGGATGTACCTTGTTTTCATAATCGGAATGTTTTGAATCTATATTATATTTTTTATTTCTTCTTTCTTCAAAGAACTTTACAGCAACCTGTCCGAACTGTGCATAGCTTAAAACATCTTCTTCCTGTTCAGTCCATTCAGCACATTCCTTTTTAAGCTTTTCAAGTTCCGGTTCAAGAAGGTCAGCAGGACGACAATCAATAGGTTCAGCATCGCCTATAATTTTCTTTCTGAAAGCAGGGTCTATAGGAGTAGGAGTCTGTCCATATTCTCCTCTTACAACACCCTTGAATTCTTTAGTTACCATCTTATATCTTTCACCCATAAGTACATTGAATACAGCCTGAGTACCGACAATCTGTGATGTAGGAGTTACAAGAGGCAAATCTCCGGCATCTTTACGTACTCTCGGAACTTCCTGAAGAACTTCAGTGAGCTTGTCTTCTTTACCTGCCTGTTTAAGCTGTGAGAGAAGATTTGAAAGCATACCGCCCGGTACCTGATATATAAGAGCATTTGCATCAACTGCAAGCATCTTAGGGTCAAGCAGACCACTTTCTATATACTTCTTTCTGAGAGTCATAAAATAGTCTCTTATTTCTGTAAGAAGCTTTAAATCAAGACCAGTATCATATTCAGTTCCCTGAAGTGCTGCAACCATTGATTCAGTAGGAGTATGAGAAGTACCGTTTGCCATTGGTGACATTGCTGTATCTATATAGTCTACTCCGGCTTCTATTGCCTTTAAAAGACACATTGAAGCAAGTCCTGATGTATAGTGTGTATGAAGCTGTATCGGAATTTTTACAGCTTTTTTCAATGCTCCTACAAGTTCGCCTGCTCTGTAAGGAGTTAAAAGGGCTGCCATATCTTTAAGACAGATTGAATCTGCTCCTACTGATTCTATTCTCTTTGCATAGTCAACAAAGTATTCATTTGTAAATTTATCGCCTGTAGTATATGAAATAGCAATCTGTGTATGAGCACCTTCTTTTTTAGCAGCTTTAACGGCTGTTTCAAGATTTCGTACATCATTGAGAGCGTCAAATATTCTTATTATGTCAATACCATTTGCAACAGATTTCTGTACAAAATATTCAAGAACATCATCTGCATAATGACGGTATCCGAGCATATTCTGACCTCTGAAAAGCATCTGAAGCTTTGAGTTCGGAAGATTTTTTCTTAATGTTCTGAGTCTTTCCCAAGGGTCTTCATTGAGGAATCTAAGACATGAATCAAATGTAGCACCGCCCCAGCATTCAACAGAATGAAAACCCACTTTATCCATAAGAGGAAGTACAGGAAGCATTTCCTCTGTAGTCATACGTGTAGCAATAAGTGACTGATGAGCATCACGGATGACAGTTTCAGTAATCCCGATTTTTGCCATATAACTTTATCCTTTCAAGATTTTTTATTGTTTATTAAATTATTTTACTGTAGCAAGTGTATCAGATGGATTAACAGTATCTCCCTTTTTAGCAAGTACACTTGTAATTTTTCCGTCACAAGGAGAAACAATATCGTTTTCCATTTTCATTGCTTCAAGAACCATTATAACCTGTCCTTTTGAAACGCTGTCGCCAACAGATACCTTTACATCAAGGATTGTACCAGACATAGGAGCTGATACAGCTTCACCCTCGCCTTTTTCAGCTACCGGAGCAGGGGCTGGCTTAGCTGGAGCTGATACAGGTGTAGGAGCTGACACAACAGGAGCTGAACCGTCTGTTATTTCCTCAACAGCAACATCATATGCTTTACCGTTTACAGTTACACTAAATCTTTTCATTTTACATATACCACCATTCATTAAAAT
>CAMWNQ010000169.1 GCA_947175655.1 uncultured Clostridia bacterium
TTATTTACGAAAAAAATTTATGAATTTCTTTGTTATAGCAACTATTTCGGCTTTTATTTCCGGATTTCTTGACTATAAATTCTACTACAATATCTGGAACTATGATAATGCAGAGATAATTCTCAATACTGTTATTCTGCCAGTATGTGCATATACAGTAATTTCAGCAGTTCCAGTATATCTTATATTTGCATTTATAAATAAATTCTTTATGCCAAAACGTCATCTCTCAATAGAAGAAGTTATAAAAATAAATCAGGAGGAAAAAATATGAAAACCTTTTCAGACAGAGTAAAGATTATTCTTTCAGTTCTTCTTGTATTATTTATGGGTGCAATGGCTTCTATGAGACTTATGAAAATACAAGTCGTAGTTGATGAAGAAATAGTAACAGCTTCACCAATAAGTGAAAAAAATGCTATCACATATACTCAGAATTTAAATGCTACAAGAGGCGATATTATTGACCTAATGGGAAAACCCATTATACAGAATAAAATCGCATATGGAGTAGTTCTTCAGAAAGCATTTTTTCCTGATGACAATAAAGAAGGAAACCAGATACTTCTTGATATATATAAAACCCTCAAAAGTAAATCATATGAAATAAAGTTTGATTTTCCGATTTCAAGAACCCAGCCATATAAGTTTACTGGTAAAGATAAGGAAAATCAGGAATTAAAAGACAAAATAAATGTAAACGTATATGCAACAGCTGAAAACTGTATTGATGCGTTTATATCAGATTATGAAATATCTAAAAAATATTCAAAAGACGATATATGGATTATATCTGCAATGAGATACCAGCTTATGATTAAGGACTTCTCACTCAACAATGACTTTATACTTGCAGAAGATGTAAAAGAAGATATAATCGTTGACATCAAGGAACAGAGCCTTAGATTAAAGGGTATTAACATCAAGGAAAGCTCTGAAAGAAAAATCATTCAGGGAAATATACTTCCTCACGAAATAGGAACAGTAGGTCCTATATATGCAGAAGAATATGAAGAATTAAGTCAGAAAGGTTATGCCCTCAATGATGTTGTCGGAAAAAGCGGTATAGAAGCCGTAATGGAAGATACCCTCAGAGGTAAAAACGGTCTTGAAGAAATAACAATAAATAATAATTCCGTTATAAATTCAAAAGTCATTACTCCGGTTGAAAATGGAAAAACAATAAAACTGACTATAAACAGCAAATATCAGAGAAAATTACAGGATATACTTGAAAACTTTATCAATAACTTCGGAAACTTCGGCAGATATGATTTAGACGCTCAGTGTGGTGCTATAGTTGTACTTGATGCAAAAACAGGTGCTGTAAGAGGTATGGCAACCGCTCCGACTTACGACCTAAACGAATATATGTCTGATTATAATAAAATTCTCAATGCAGATAATACACCTCTTGTAAACCGTGCTACAGACGGCGTATACCGTCCAGGTTCAACATTCAAGACAATTACTGCTACAGGTGGTCTGAATGAAGGACTTGTTGACGGTGGCACATATTTCTATTGCGGTCACACAATGAAATACTATGATATGGAATTCAACTGTACCGGATATCACGACTATATATCAGTTACAAGAGCTATAACAGTATCTTGTAATATATACTTTTATGAACTTGCAAAACAACTTACTATAGACGGTCTTGTAAAGTATCAGAATCTTTACGGACTCGGACAGCATACCGGTATTGAAACAGGTGACCAGACAGGATATATAGCAAGTCCTGAAAATTATGATGATATGGGTCTTACAATGTATTCCGGTGACGTTATACAGAGCGGTATAGGTCAGGGCGAAATGGGATTGACTCCGATTCAGCTTGCTTGTGTTGCAAATACTATCGCAAACGACGGCGTACGATATAAACCATATCTCATAGAGGGCATTTATGATTCGCTTACAGGTGAATGCATTCAGAAAACAGAACCTACTATAAATGAAACTATAAAGCTTAATTATGACTATGTATTTGATTATATTGAAGATGGTATGATTGGTGCAAGTCTTAATATGCCATACAGTTATTCATTGTCTGACTTTGGATTTGATGTTGCCATAAAAACAGGTACTCCACAGACAAGAAATCTCCAGTCTCAAAATTCATTGTTTATTGGATATGCTCCGGCTGATGACCCTGTGCTTGCCTTTGCAGGAATAATCGAAGACGGTGAATATTCAAAATATATGATAAGAGATATTATCCTTGCATATGATGAGTGTTATGGAATAGAACGTCCATCTGATACTGAGTAAGAATTTTTAATTATCAATTATAAAAAATAAAAGCGGGTACATTATGTACCCGCATTGTTTTTGCATATAATAATTTTTAATTAAGCCTTGTCAACGCTTCCGAAGAGTTCCATTTTTTCCTTAACTTTAGCCTTGATAGCTTCAAAACCAGGAGCGAGGAGTTTTCTTGGGTCAAAGCCCTTGCCCTGCTGGTCTTTACCTGCTTCAATGTATTCTCTTGTAGCTTCCTGGAATACGAGCTGGCATTCTGTATTAACGTTGATCTTTGCAACGCCAAGTGAGATAGCCTTCTTAATCATATCATCAGGGATACCTGTACCGCCGTGGAGAACGAGAGGCATATCGCCAACCTTTTCATTAACAGCAGCGAGAGTCTCAAAGCTAAGACCTTCCCAGTTTTCAGGATATTTACCGTGAATGTTACCGATACCAGCAGCAAGGAAATCAACGCCGAGGTCAGCAATCATCTTGCATTCATCAGGGTCAGCACATTCGCCCTTTCCGATAACGCCGTCTTCTTCACCGCCGATAGAACCAACTTCTGCTTCGATTGAAAGACCAAGATTGTGAGCTACATTAACAAGTTCAGTAGTCTTAGCAATGTTTTCTTCGATTGGGAAGTGAGAACCGTCAAACATAATAGATGTGAAGCCTGCCTTGATGCATTTGTAACAGCCATCATATGAACCGTGGTCGAGGTGAAGAGCAACAGGAACAGTAATACCAAGTGATTCATCCATAGCCTTAACCATAGCAGCAACAGTCTTGAAACCTGTCATATACTTTCCTGCACCTTCAGATACACCGAGGATAACTGGTGAATTGCATTCCTGAGCTGTGAGGAGAATAGCCTTAGTCCATTCAAGGTTGTTGATATTAAACTGACCTACGGCATATTTGCCTTCTCTTGCCTTATCAAGCATTTCTTTAGCTGAAACTAACATAATTTAAAATTCCTCCATTTTCTGTTTTGAGTGAAAAACACTCTGATATTAATTATTATACTATATATTTCTGGAAAAATCAAGATGTAAAATAAAAAAAATCATAATAAAACAATAACAGACAGAAAACAGAGTGCAATGGCAATAAATGTCAGTAAAGCCACAGAAAAATAATTTTTTTGTTTTTTTCGCTGACCAGATATTCCGAGACGTGAAATATATCTTTCTATTTCGTCTTCAGCTATCTGCTGAGGGAGTTCCATAACTTCAGGTCTTAAATAGAAAACAGCCTTTTCAAAATAAATGCTTTCCGGATTATTAATTTCAATAATTTTTTTATTCACGCCTTTTATCATAAAAAATAACCTCCGATTTTTTACACAGTATATAT
>CAMWNQ010000170.1 GCA_947175655.1 uncultured Clostridia bacterium
GAACCCATGATTCCGCCGTGAAAGGGCGATGTCTTAACCTCTTGACCAACGGGCCATTATCATACTGCTTTTAGAGTATAACATATAAATTAAGACTTGTCAAGGGTAAATGCTGAATTTTGTCATATTGCACAAATCAGCAGTGTGATTTATGTTATTTTTTTGCCTTTGATTTATAAAGGTCTCCTATTGCAGTCATTATTGCTTTAAGTTTAGCATCATCAATACCTTCAACTTTTGAGATAGTATTCTGAAGTTCTTCCATTGATACTCCACTTTCAGATGCGTCATTAAGTCCAGAAATGTATACATTGTTTATCCACTTTTCCATTTTCTGACGTTCCATAGCTTTCACTGCTTTATATGTTGCTCTGTCAAGAATAATTATCGGTTCTTCCATAATATTATTTTCTCCTATGCTGTTTTATTGTTAATATGGCAGATAAAAATCTCCTATTCGCCATTCTCCGTTGTGTATTACAACAGTAAACTGTTCTGTTTCAGTTACAGGAGTATCAGGCGACATATCATTGCCCGTATAATAATTTTCTACATTGAATACTATTTTATCTTCTGTTTGTTCAATAATTCCTGTTACTTCGGATTTTTCATAAAATACATTTTTATCCCTTGCACCGTCAAAGGCATAGAGTTTACCGTCCTGTTCAATATAGAGTTCTGAAAGGTCATTACCGTATTCTTCTGCAAAAATTTTATAATAGTCTTTTTCAATATCAGAAATGGTTGTATATCCGGAATCAGTTACAAGATAATATTTCCAGCCATATTTATTCTCAACTGAATCACTATAATCAACATTATACGGACAGCCTACGTGATATCTGAAATTTGTTTCACAAGCATTTATATATATTTCCTGTCCTGCTTTTATTAAATCTTCTTCTGACGTATCTGTTTCAACATCAAGTATTACAGCCCCATTATCATCAGTTTCAAATGGCTTTTCATCATCATTTTCCATCTGACTTGAAAAATTTTCTACCGCTTGTAATGTCTGTGTATTCTGAATAGTAGCTGTAGTTACAGATTTATTTGAAGGCGATATGAATGTTGAAGTCTGATTTTCCTTTGTTGATGTTGTTGCTGGCTTAGTCTGGACAACGTCTGCTGATGAATCGGACGTGTCTGTATTTATTGTATCTGTATTGCTTTCACTTATATCATATGATGATGTTTCTTTCTTGTTTATATCATCTGAAGATTCTGATGAAAATGATTCTGTTGATGATACAGATTGATTATCGTCTGATACATCAGGCTTGTTTTCATTACAGGCACAAAGCATTAATGTTAAAAAAACTGTTATTATCAAAACACTCTTTCTCATATTTTAATCTCCTTAATTTTTGATATTATTCATTTTCATTTAAAACAAAATCAATTATTCCGTCATTTACATTCACTGAGGAACATATAACTTCAACTGTCTTTCCTAGTCTATATTCAGTACCGCTGAATTTTTCCACAAGTACGGAAGGTTCTGTATAGTCATACTCACCCTTTGGCAATGTTCTTATATGAATAAAGCCTTCTACTGTATTAGGAAGTGATACATAAAATCCATATTCAAGAACACTAGAAATCTTACCACTGAATACCTGACCTACCTTGTCTTTCATATATTCCGCTTTATAACAGTCTTCACATTCTCTTTCTATCGTTACTGCTCTTACTTCTGCATCTGATGAACGTTCCGAGGCATTGTGTACAAATCCACTGTATCTCTTTTTTAACCACGTTTTATCATAGCCTGCAAGAATATCTGTTATTATTCTGTGTATTGCCAAATCAGGATAACGTCTTATCGGCGATGTAAAATGTGAATAATCTGAAAGTGCAAGTCCGAAATGACCAAGTGGCTCTTCTGAATATTTGGCTTTTGACATAGAACGCAATACCATAAGATTTATTGCTTCATATATTTCTGTTCCTCTGGCATTTTCAAGTATTTCTGAAAAATGAACAGGTTTTGGCTCTTTAAAAGGGGGTACGCTTATATTGAACTGTAATAACATTTCCTTTAAGCGTAATACTTTTTCTTCCGGAGGTGCTTCGTGAATTCTGTATACAAATGGTATGCCTTTACTCATCGCTAAATTTGCAGATGCTTCATTTGCTATAAGCATAAATTCTTCTATTATGCATTCGGATTTTCCACGTGTTCTCGGCATTATATCAATACATTTATCATCTTCATCTATTATAAGCTTACTTTCTGTTGTCTCTATCTGTGGTGCGTGACGTTCTTTTTTGCGTTTTATCAGAATGTCAGCAAGTTCATTCATAAGAAATATTTCATCTTCTAAGTCTTTATATTTCTCTTTTATATAATCATCTGCTGTACCTTCAAGGATTTTATTGATTTCAGAATATACACCTTTTACTCTTGAACATATCACGCTTTTACAGAATCCGTAAGAAACTATTTTTCCCTCTTTATCCAGATTTATTATTGCTGAAAGCGTAAGTCTGTTTTCTCCTGCATTAAGTGAACATATACCGTTTGAAAGTTCTTTTGGTAACATTGGTATTACTTTATTAGCATAATATATACTTGTACCTCTTTTTAATGCTTCTTTATCCATCGCACTGTTTCCTTTGACATAATGAGATACATCAGCTATATGAACTCCAAGAATATATCCGTCTTTTGTCTTTTCAACAGATACTGCATCGTCTAAATCCTTTGATTCAGCACTGTCTATTGTAAAAATCTTTTTTTCTCTGAAATCTTCACGATTGTTATAGTCATATTCCTGAATTCCGGCTTCTGAAATTTTTATAGCTTCTTTCATTACATCTTCCGGAAATTCTTTCTCTACCCCTTGTATTTTCAATACAGAATCTGCACAGGATTTTGCAAGTTCACTGTTTCCAAATACATATACTATTCTTACCGTATGCTCCATATGACGCATACCTCTGTGTGTTATTTCTGCAAGAACTTTATCTCCTGATTCAAAAATTACATTTCCTGCATAATCAATGGAAATATGATTTTTCGTCATAGTATCAGGTACGAAATAATTTCTGCCTTCTGTAAATTCTATTCTTCCGGTAAGCTGTGATGTTCCAAATTCCAGAATATCAATTACTTCTCCTTCTGCCGAACCTGAATAAGATTTTATATTTTGATAAAGAACTCTGTCTTCCGGCATAGCTCCCATAAGAAACTTTCCAGGGAAAAATATCTCTTCACCACTTTTTTCTGAAACTCCAAATCCGAATGTACGACTCAGACGTGTTATTTTTGCGATGTCATATCCGAGACGCTCTGACAATCCAATTTTCTGCTTATTTACAACTATTATACCTTCTTTGCAAAGTTCCTGAATGGCTTTTTTGTAATTTGAAGAATTTCCTTTTTTACTGCGACATTTCGCTGATAAATCTTTTTCAAGAATTGTACGCTTATTATGAGTCTGAAGAAAAGTCACTATTTTATTTTTGTAATTTTCTACACTGTATTTTACATTTCCTGCTGTATTGTCCTTTTTTGACATTCTATCACCTTTCTTTATTTCAATTTCAATCCACACTGGCATTTTCAGGAATGTGACAATAATCTGAATTATGGATTG
>CAMWNQ010000171.1 GCA_947175655.1 uncultured Clostridia bacterium
GTATTAATAATAATCTGAATATAAAAATATTTTTATTATATTTTTTTGGTTTTATAGTACAGGGAATGAGTGAAGAATTTATATTCAGGGGATTTCTTATGAACAGCATTGGTGGTAAGCATAATATAATTTTAGCTGTAGTTATAAGTTCATCTCTATTCTCATTGGCACATATTCTTAATGACGGAGTTACGGTTCTTGCACTGATTAATATAATGCTTTTTGGTGCTTTTATGTCATTTTATATGATATATTTTGAAAATATATGGGAAGTATCGGCAATACATTCAATCTGGAATTTTTCACAGGGAAATATATTTGATATAAGTGTAAGCGGTACGAATTCAGGGGAAAGTCTTTTTAAAACTGGTTTTGTTGATGATAAAGTTTTTATAAATGGCGGAATCTTTGGAATTGAGGGTGGTATAGCTACTACTATTATACTTGCTCTTTCATTTATACTGCTTTTTGCGTTCATAAAAAAGAAAAAAGGAACTGAATAATCAGTTCCTTTTTAGTATGCAATATTATTATGTCGTTTATCATTTTTAAAACTTCTTTATAATTTAGCGTAAAATTTTGCTTACTGTGACTATGATATAATATATTATTGTTATTATTATCGCAATGGACTGAATTGCAAGTTTGAAACCTCTTTTTGACTGATGCGGAGTGTCATGAGGTAGGCTGTTTGTAAGTTTGAATCTCAGAAAAGCAAGAATTCCAATCATAAGTATTAATGCAATAATAAAATTTGCTATAAACAATCCTGTTTTTGATTTTATATTATAAAGAGGATTCGTAATGTAGGAAAGAGAATTATTAAATATATGCACTATTATTGCTGGTATTATTGAATTATGTTTTATTGTTATGTGTGCAAGGAATATTCCGATTGCAAATCCAAGTATAATCTGGGGTATAGTTCCGTGCATAAGTCCGAATATCAATGCACTTATAAATATTCCACATCTCTGACTTGAACATGAAAGATTTTTTAAAATCATTCCTCTGTAAAGAAATTCTTCTGTTATTGGTGCTATCAGCAGTGAATAAAGCATTATTACAAAACTTGATGATGTACTTGTGAAATTAGAACTGTCCGGATGTCTGTACATATTAAATCCATACTGACTTATAATATTGGAAATTGTGGATGAAATGATTGAAGTAAAATGTTGTATCATAAATGCTATAAGACAGTAGCATATTATTTTAACTATTGTTAAATCACGGGTTTTAAATAATTCAAAAGGTTTTGTCTTTGTTATTTTTAATCCAAGGAGAGCAAAGAGAGTATTACATACTAAAAAAGTAATCATATTTGTTGGTGCTGATAATGTTTTTTTAAAATAATCCGATAAAAAATAATAATTTGCTTCAGGATTTATTTTTCGCAATGCTATCATTATTATCATAGTAAGAATATACATTATAAGATTTGAAGCTATAATATGAAATATTACTTGCAGTCCGGTTAGATTATAAATTCTTTTAAGATTATATTTTTCATGATATTCCGGTTCTAATGGAATTTTATAAAAAGGCGTATTTAATTGGGGTTCTATTTCTCTGTAATCTTTGTTATAATGGAGGTATTCTGTAGGATTACCGAACGGATTTTTAGAATCTTTGAATGCGGATTCTTTTATTTTATTTTCAAGCTTTTCAATCTTACTGTTTAGGGCATCTATTTCAGCTTGATACTGTTCTGGTAAAATGTTTTTTTCCATATATTATTGTCTCCTGAAAATATTATAATTCTTTTATAATTTTAGCAAGATACTGTTGAATCATAAGTGCATCGTTTGCAGTAAGTCCATCACCGGAATTATGTACATCGGCATTTCTAATATTTTTTTCATCAAGCTTATTTGCATCAGGGTCACCAACGTACGCTGAAATCGCAATTACATCTGCTACGTCTATTGCTCCGTCACCGTTTGCATCACCTTTTAAAGTATTTTCAGAAAGAATTACAAATTCATTGCCATATTTTTCAGCGTAAGTCTGAGCTGTTGAATTTTCATAGCAATATATAGTTACTTCCTCAGGAATACTGAAACGAAATACTTCACATTCAGGATTAAGAATAGTTACTTTTTCTAAGTTATCACAATACAAAAATGCATAGACATTAATAGTTTCAACTGTATTTGGTATTATAACTTCTTTTAAATTAGTACATTCCATCAATGCATAAGGTGAAACACCTATTGTTCCATCTTTTAATTTAAGTGATGTATTTTCAGGCATATCACCCTTATATGAATATGCGATGTTTCCGGCATAGACAACTCCGTCAGGCTGATTATCAAACCATTTAGTATTACAGAATGCATCTTTACCAATAGATATAACACTGTCTGGTATTGTAATTTCTGATAAATTTGTACAGTCGTAAAATGTATTGTTTTCAATAGATGTAATGCTGTTTGGTATTGTTATTTCCTCTAAACCTGAACAGTCGGAAAATGCATTGTATTTAATAGATGTAATACTGTCTGGCAGTATTATATCCGTTAAATTTGTACAGTAATAAAACGCATATGAATCAATAGTTTCGACACTGTCCGGAATTATTATTTTCTTTAAATTTTTACATCCATAAAATAAACCATATTTAATAGATTTAACGTTGTCTGGAATTTTTATTTCTGTAAAATTGCAATATTCAAATGCAAGTCTTCCAATAGACATAACACTGTCTGGAATTATTAGTTCTGTCAGATTAGTGCATTTGTTAAATGCACTATCTGAAATGCTTACAGTTCCGTCTTTTAATACAAGTGATGTATTTTCAGGCATATCGCCTTTATATAAATATGCAACTTTTCCGGCATAGACAACTCCGTCAGGCTGATTGTTAAACCATTCAGTATTATCAAATGCATTGATTCCGACAGTTATAACACTATCTGGAATTGTTATTTCTGTTAAATTAATACAGTCTCTGAATGCATAAGCTGAAATGCTTGCAGTACCATCTTTTAAAATAAGTGATGTATTTTCAGGCATATTTCCTTTATATGAATATGCAACTTTTCCAGCATAAACTATTCCATCAGGCTGTTTTTCATACCACATAGTATTATCCAAAGCACTTTCTCCGATAGATACAATGCTGTCAGGTATAACTATTTCAGATAATTCCATACAATTAGTAAATGCAAAATCCCCAATAGATGTGACGCTGTCTGGTATTGTTATTTTGGTTAAATTTTCACAGTTATTAAATGTATAGTCTTTAATAGATGTAATGCTATCTGGTAGTGTTATTTTAGTAAGATTTGTACAACCAGTAAATGCAGATATTCCAATATCTTTAACGCTGTTTGGTATTATGATTGTCACTAAATCCTGACAGTAGCTGAATGTGTGATTTCTGATAACAGTAACAGGGAGACCGTCTATTCGGCTTGGGATATTAACCATTGAAACAGATTCATCGCAATCTGTAATTTCGATATGGTCATTATATTTTTTGTATGTTAAGTATTTATATGTTTCAATATTTGTAGCATCAGCTATAAATGATTAATTTTTTATTGTATTAATAAAACAGGGAGATATTCCCACCAATGTTATGC
>CAMWNQ010000172.1 GCA_947175655.1 uncultured Clostridia bacterium
TCTTGACCTTTTCTAAAAAAAGTAGTAGAATATATACAATAAACTATTTTTTGGAGGTTTTTTGCTATGTCAAAAAAATTTATTGTAGAAACTTCTGCAAGACACGTTCACGTTACACAGGAGGCTCTTGAAATTCTTTTCGGAAAGGGTGCTTCTCTTACTCATAAGAAAGACCTTTCACAGCCTGGTCAGTTTGCCTGTGAAGAAAGAGTTACAATCGTTGGACCTAAAAAGGAACTCCCTAATGTTTCAATTCTTGGACCTGTACGTCCTGCAACTCAGGTTGAACTCTCTGCTACTGATGCTCGTTCAATTGGTATTGCAGCTCCTGTAAGAGAATCAGGTGATGTGGCTGGTTCTGGTGCTTGTAAAATCGTTGGACCTTGCGGTGAAGTTGAAATATCCGAAGGTGTTATTGTTGCTAAGCGTCATATACATCTTACTCCTGCTGATGCAGAAGAAATGGGCGTTAAGGATAAAGACATTGTATGGGTTAAGCTTGATACAGACGGCAGAAAAGCTATTCTCGGCGATGTCGTTGTAAGAGTTTCTGAAAAGTTTTCAGCAGCTATGCACATTGATACTGATGAATCAAATGCCGTTGCTGCACCGAGAGAACTCTGGGGAGAAATTGTAACCCTTTAATATTTTCTACATAAAACACGGACGGCTTACTTATAATTTAGTATGCCGTCTTTTTGTATATTCAGGTTATTTTTGTGCAGTACAAATAATAGGAGGAATTTTTTATGAGTATAGGAGCTGAACAGGTAATTAAAATGTTTTGTATGGCATATTCACCATATTCATTGAATGGATATATCGTACCTCAGCGACAACCAGAAGAAATAAAGGTTGATAATAATGACCATGCAAGTATTGCAATGATGAATTATATTGATTCGCAAAGATTGCAGGATAATTTTATAGGTGCAAAAATGGCAGGCAAAGAAATATATACAAATCTGGTAAATTGGCTTAAAGATGAACGAGGGGTTCATGCAGAAACCCTCATAGCAATACTTGGTTCAATAGGGGGACGTGAATGCGTAAGTGGCATAATGAATACAATTGCCTCTCTTATTTCGGAGGAAGTACAGGAAAAAAAACAGATTGAAAATGCAATTGCCGGAATACTTGATGTACTTATTGCCGAAACTAAAAGCGGAGAGTTCTATATAATGGGAGGAAGAATAGCACACGCATTTTGTTCATTTTACGATACAGCTTCTGCCGGACAAGAAAAGTCTATTGAAAAACTTCAACCGCTTGCATCTGAAATCGCAGGGAAGGTTGGTACTCCTGATTACTGGAAAACTCCATTTGATAATCTGGTAAAATATTCTCCGAAAGAAATTGCTGATATGTTTGAAGAAAAATTTGAATTTTCGTTTAGTATATATTGTCGTTTTCCGTATGAGCGTGTTATGGCATTTGCTATTGCATCATATTATGCAATAAGTGAGGTTGAATCGGTTATTACTAAAGAAAAAGCACTTGCCATTCTATCTGAATACGGTTGGAGAACATCACATTATTGGAAATAAGGGGGTTTTATATATGATTTCAGAAGTAAAAAAATATATTGATTCAGAATCATCAATAAATCTTTCAGAGCTTGAAGTCGAAGAAACTGTACTTGTAGTAGTTGATATGATTAACGGATTTGTTCATACAGGTGCTTTAGCGAGTCCTAGAATAAAGAATATTATTCCGGCAGTATCAGATATTGTCTTAAAATGCATTGAAAAAAATATAGATATAATTGCATTTGCAGATTGTCATTCTGAAAGCTCAGTTGAATTTGATTCTTTTCCTGTTCACTGTCTTGAAGGTACTGATGAATCTGATATAATAGATGAAATAAAAAATATTTTATCTTCTGATAAAATGATAACAATTATACCTAAGAATTCAACAAATGGCTTTCACGCTCCTGAATTCAAAAGAATTCTTGAAAAAAACAAGACCAATTTTATTGTATGTGGTGATTGTACTGATATATGTGTTCATAATTTCTGCATAACTCTTAAAACTTATCTTAATGAGATAAATCTCAGGTCAAGAGTTATAGTGCCTCTGAATGCTGTTGAAACTTATAATGGTAATAATCATGATGCATATTTTATGAATCTTGCATCACTTGCTATTATGAAAACTAATGGAATTGAACTTGTAAAGGAGTTAGAATGATGAATAATAACCGCAATCTTACTATGCTTGTTGATTTTTATGAAATTACAATGGCTAACGGTTTTTTTGAAAATGAAAGAGGAAATGAAATTGCATATTTTGATATGTTTTTCAGAAAAGTTCCGGATAATGCCGGTTATGCTATTATGGCAGGTGTTGAACAGGTTGTAGAATATCTTAATGACCTCAAATTTACTGAAGATGATATTGAGTATCTCAGAAATAAAAAAATGTTTTGCGAAGATTTTTTGAAATATCTTTCTGATTTTGAATTTGTATGTGATGTATGGGCAATTCCAGAAGGTACTCCCATTTTTCCAAATGAGCCTATTATAACTGTAAGAGGTCCTGCAATACAGGCACAGTTTATTGAAACTATGATATTGCTTACTATAAATCATCAGAGTCTCATTGCTACAAAGGCAAATCGTATTGTAATGTCTGCACAGGGAAGACCAGTTATGGAATTCGGTTCAAGACGTGCACAGGGTTATGATGGTGCTATATATGGTGCAAGAGCGTCATATATAGGGGGTTGTTCGGGTACAGCCTGCACTATTTCTGATAGGGATTTTAAAGTAAATGCTCTTGGAACTATGGCTCACAGTTGGGTACAGCTTTTCCCTGATGAATTATCAGCTTTCAGGGCATATGCGAAAGTTTATCCGGAAAACTGCACGCTTCTTGTAGATACCTATAATGTTATCAAATCCGGTATACCGAATGCTATAACTGTTTTTAAAGAGCTTGCCGGAAAAGGATATAAATGTGGTGGAATTAGAATTGATAGTGGTGATATTGCATATCTTTCAAAAAAGGCGAGAAAAATGCTTAATGATGCTGGTCTGGATTATATTAAAATAGTTGCTTCAAATTCTCTTGACGAATATATCATAAGAGATTTGATTGTTCAGGGTGCTGAAATAGATAGTTTCGGAGTAGGTGAAAGACTTGTTACGTCAAAATCAGAGCCAGTTTTCGGTGGAGTCTATAAACTTTCTGCTGTTGAGGAAAACGGAGAGATTATACCTAAAATAAAGTTATCTGAAAATACAGTAAAAATAACCAATCCTTCATATAAAGAAGTATGGAGACTTTTTGATAATTCCACTGGTATGGCTATTGCTGATGTAATAACTGTTGCCGGAGAATTGATTGACGATTCAAAACCTTATGAGATATTCAATCCTGAACAGATTTATAAACGTAAAGTTCTGACAAATTTTACTGCTAAAAAATTACAGGTTCAGATTTTTAAAAACGGAAAATGTGTTTATAATCTTCCATCTATGCAAAAAATCCGTGAATACTGTAAACAGCAACTTGCTCTTATATGGGATGAAGTAAAACGTTTTGAAAATCCTCATGAATATTATGTTGATTTATCAC
>CAMWNQ010000173.1 GCA_947175655.1 uncultured Clostridia bacterium
TTATAATACTTTTCAACAAGATTGGTAGAATAATTTCCAAAGACATCAAAATAAAGAACTTTATCCCCTATTATATCAACAGAATAATTTATATAGCCATCATCATTTGATGAGGGAGCTAATCTATAAAAATCACTAGAGTTATCATAAATAAGATTTTCAGTTTCAAAATTCTCAACTTTATGTATTATATCATCAGATTTCAGAATCTTACTGCAAAGAAATTCAGAAAATTCCATACGTTCAGAATTATTATTTTCAAACTCCTCAGGGGAAATATCAGAAATCCAAGCACCGTCAAGAATATCATCATTTAAATATATTTTAAGCGGATTGACTGAACTGTAAACCCCTTTTCCTATAAAATCACCTATAGTAGATATAATATATTTATTCATAAGAAAAGCATCAGTAATTAAAGTACCACCGTTTGATGAAACATCAAGCCAGTATGAAGAATATCCCATTTTCTTCATTGCATATATAAAATTTTTATCTGTAAGTGAAGTATAATGTGCAACAGTATCATATCCCATTCCCTCAATCATATTGGGATAAAAATACCGTTTCTGAGATTTCACTCTATAAAAACCATCATCATTTATTTTATCTTCAAGTTCAACAGTAAATTTATATCTGGAAGTAACATCAGGAGCATTTTTCATATATACATTAAGAGAAAATACAGTTTCAAATATAAATATAGTTCCCATAGCAAAGCTTAAAACCCTTGAAGATATACCCTTCTGTTTAAAGCTATAGACTGCAAAAATAATAACATTCAATGCAATAAAACTCAAAGCCATCAGAATAACAGCATTTTCGCCATTAATATGAAGTCCCGATACATAAGAGTTAAGACGTTGAGTATCAATAATTATTGAAGTTCCGGCATATACAATAACAAATGAGATGCAGATAAATAAAATTTTCTTATCCGATTCTTTTGTATTTTTTATTTCAGAAAGATATGCACCAACAGATACAAGAGCGATAAATATTATTATAAACCCATATCTTAAAGAAAATCCCTGATAACTTCCAGTATGCCATACCTTATTGACAGGGTCTATAAATGCACTCGTTAAAAGAATAATCATTATCTGCTTATAATAACGGCATATTCCATATTTAAAGAACTTTTTTTCCTTGAACATTATAACAAGTGAAAATATTACCATAGAAACAGCTGACAAAAGACAATATTTATCAAGCCAGTTGCCAAAAAATGTTGTCTTTCCTATATCCTGAAAACTATTTCTTCCGGAATTCATAATCTGTATAAATGAAACAAGCCATACTGGAGCAGTAATCAAAGCTGAAACAGCACTTGCAATAAAAAATTTAAGAGAATTTCTCTCGTGTTCCTGTTTATTCGATTCATTTTTAAGAAGCAGAAAACAAGAAAGCATTATAAAAATCACAACCATAAATGATATGTAATAATTAAGATATACTATCATAGATAACAAAACTATATACGGAATCATTCTGCCGTTTTTAATAAGCTCCCTGAATGCAATCATAAATACCGGAAATATATACACAATATCAAGCCACATATTATTTTGATAATACATTATGTTATAACCACTGTAAGCATACATAAGGCTTAATATTATATTAAAAGCAGGTTTTATGTCTCTGTTTTCATAATTCAGGTACATAGAGAAAGTAAAGCTGCAAAGTCCGAATTTTATAGCTGTCAGAATATTTACCAGATATACTACATTTACAGTTTTTGTAATAAATACAAGCAAAGAAAGCGGAGAGGATATAAAGAAAAAGAATACTCCCCAGAAACTCATTCCACCTCCTCCATTACTCAAAAAACCAAAGGATTTTTTAAGTTCCATAAGCAGAGGTATAAATTGCTGTTCCATATCGCACCAAGCGACAGAACGAGTGCCAAAAGGATAATAACTGTTAAAAAGAAAATAAATAAAAAGAAATGATATACTTAAAATAAATGATGTTAAAGATGTCTTTTTTCTCATTTTTATCAAGCCTACTCAATTACAATATAGTTATCGCCGGCAGTTTCTTTGGTTGCATGTTCAGAAATATTAAGGACTTTTACTTTAACAACTTTACTCCCCATACAGATTTCTATGATATCATTTATTTTTACATCATAAGATGCACGGGCAATTTTACCATTAACGGAAATTTTTCCAGCATCACAGGCTTCATTTGCAACAGTACGTCGTTTTATAAGTCTTGTTATTTTAAGATATTTGTCAAGACGCATTTTTTATCAAAGCCACCTTTCAAATTTTATTTTTCGGTTGTTTAATATTTTATATCTTTGCTACAAAAAACGGGAAAGCAAAAACACTTTCCCGTCCGGATTAAAAAATCGGATTACTTGTTAACAATATCCTTAAGATTCTTTCCAGCCTTGAAAACAGGTGCTTTGCAAGCAGGGCAAAGAGTTTCCTGCTTTGTTTTAGGATTTATGCACTTCTTTTCTCCTCTTTCCTTAACCTGAAAAGTACCGAAACCTGTGATAGATACCTTATCGCCAGCTTCAAGAGCTTCAGCAATAGAATCAAGTACGACATTGAGGATAACATCAGCGTCTTTTTTTGTATATCCGCCTTTTTTTGCAATAGCATTAACGAGTTCTGACTTCTTCATTTGAAAATACCTCCAAAAAATGTTTAATTATAAAATTTATTTTACCCTTTTCCATAATTCATCGAGCTGTTCAGGTGAAAGCTGATTCATATCAGTATCCGGAAATTCTTTTTTAGCAAGCACTTCCGTTTTTTCAAATCTGTTTATAAATTTATCAGTAGCCTGAATAAGAGCCTGTTCAGCATCAATCTGAAGATGGCGGGCAATATTAACACAAGCAAAAAGCAAATCACCGAATTCATCAAAAATGCGTTCTGAATCTTTTGATATAATAGCTTCATCAAGTTCAGCTTTTTCGGATTCCATAGAAGAAACCACATCAGCAAGTGACTGAAAATCCATACCAGCTCTTGTAGCACGCTTTCCAACTTTCTGAGCCTTCATAAGTGCAGGCAGAGTTCTGGCAACGCTTTTCAGAGTATCGGTATAAGTATCCTGACCTTTTTCAACTTTCTTGATGCTGTTCCAGTTATTAAGTACCTCGTCAACACTATCGGCAACAGTATTAGCGAAAACGTGAGGATGACGTAAAATAAGCTTTTTGCAAACTTCATCACAGACATCATCAAAATTAAAATTTCCAGCATCAGTTTCAATAGAAGAGTGAAATACAACCTGAAGAAGAACATCGCCGAGTTCTTCACGAAGAAGAGCAGTATTATCAAGTTCAATAGCTTCTATAACTTCACAGACTTCCTCAAGAAAATCTTTTTTTATAGATTTATGCGTCTGTACTTTATCCCAAGGACAGCCGTTCTCACTTCTGAGAAGTTTCACAATTTCAATAAGGTCATCAATATTATAATTATCTTTCTGATTAAATTCAACCATAAAAGTTTATTCCTTCCGGTATGCATTTTATCATTCAAAGCTTTTAATATATTATATTTTACTTTTTATATTGTGTTGCTTTTAATATAATAACCTAAAATCTGATAA
>CAMWNQ010000174.1 GCA_947175655.1 uncultured Clostridia bacterium
ATAATTATCTCTGTCAAAAAGTGTTTTTGTTTGGCTTGCAATTATCTTTTTTTTGTGATATGATAGAAATGCACTTAATAAAATATAATGTAAGAAAGGATTCAGATATATAAATGGATAAAAAAAATAATTACAGCAATGAAAGCATTACGATGCTTAAAGGTCCTGACAAAGTAAGGAAACGTCCGTCCGTTATTTTTGGCTCTGATGGACTTGACGGCTGTCAGCATTCAATATTTGAAATTATATCAAATTCCATAGATGAAGCTCGTTCAGGATACGGAAATAAAATTATAGTTACTCACTTCAATGACTGTTCAATAGAAGTCGAAGATTTCGGAAGAGGATGTCCGGTAGATTTTAATAAATCAGAAGACCGCTTTAACTGGGAACTTGTTTTCTGTGAACTGTATGCTGGCGGTAAATATGATGATTCTGCTGAATCTTATGAATTTTCTTTAGGTCTTAACGGTCTGGGGCTTTGTGCAACACAGTTTGCCTCTGAATATATGGACGTTGAAGTAATAAGAGACGGTTTTAAATATAATCTGCATTTTGAAAAGGGTGAAAATATCGGCGGACTGAAAAAAGAAAAATTCTCCGAAGACAGAACAGGTACTAAAACAAAATGGAAACCTGATATAGATGTTTTTACAGAAATAAAATCTAGTGATGAATTTTTCTTTGATATACTTAAAAGACAGGCCGTTGTAAATCCAAATCTTCTGTTTATATACCGTTCTGAAAATCCGGACGGTACTTTTAATGAGACTAATTTTATATATGAAAACGGAATCACTGACTATCTTAAAGAAATAGCCGAAGATAAAGCTATTACATCAATCCAGAACTGGCAGTGTGAAAGAAAAGGTCGTGAACGTGATGACAAGCCCGAATATAAAGTAAAACTCAACGTTGCACTTACTTTTTCAAATAAAACCAAGTTTCTTGAATATTACCACAATTCAAGTTTTCTTGAACACGGCGGTTCTCCGGAAAAGGCAGTAAAACAAGCCTTTGTATCACAGATTGATGCTTATCTTAAACAGAATAATGCATATCTTAAAAATGAAGCTAAAATAACTTTCAATGATATTGAAGAATGTCTTCTGCTCGTATCATCATCTTTTTCAAGCTCAAACCAGACTTCATACGAAAATCAGACAAAAAAATCAATAACAAATAACTTCATATATGAAGCTATGACTGATTTTCTAAAACATCAGCTGGAAATATATTTTATTGAAAATCCTGATGAGGCTGAAAAGATAGCAAGTCAGGTTCTTCTGAATAAGAGAAGCCGTGAAAATGCTGAAAAAACACGTCAGAATATGAAAAAGAAGCTTTCTGGAACTATAGATATTTCAAATATGGTTCAAAAATTCGTCGACTGCCGTACAAAAGATACTTCAAGACGTGAACTTTATATAGTTGAGGGTGATTCTGCTTTAGGTTCTGTAAAAATGGCGAGAAATTCAGAATTTCAGGCTGTAATACCTGTAAGAGGAAAGATACTTAACTGTCTTAAAGCTGAATATTCAAAGATATTCAAAAATGATATTATTACTGATATTATAAAAGTGCTTGGCTGTGGAGTCGAAGTTGAAACAAAATCAAATAAAGACTTCTCTACTTTTAATATCGAAAATCTCCGTTGGAATAAAATTGTAATATGTACTGATGCCGACGTTGACGGTTTTCAGATAAGAACTCTTATTTTAACTATGCTATACCGTCTTACTCCTACGCTTATTGAAAAAGGATTTGTATATATAGCAGAATCGCCATTATTTGAGATAACAACCAAAAATATGACTTATTTTGCTTATACAGAAAAGGAAAAACAAAATATTCTCAAAAAAATCGGAGATAAAAAATATACTTTACAGCGTTCAAAGGGTCTCGGTGAAAATGAACCTGATATGATGTCTGTTACAACAATGAATCCAGATACAAGACGCTTAATAAAAGTAAGCACTGATGATATAAAAGAATCTGCTGAAATGTTTGAAATTCTTCTCGGCGATGACCTTCAGGGACGTAAAAATTATATATCTGAACACGGTGCTGAATATCTTGAACTTGCCGATATAAGCTAAACAAAATGTAAAGGAGCTATAAAAATGCCAAAGAAAAAAATATCTGAACCTAAAAAGTCTAAAAAAAGCAATGCTTATATAGAGGGTGCAGGAATCGTAATAAATGAACTAATTACTGACATCTTAAAAGAAAATTATATGCCTTATGCTATGAGCGTCATAATTTCAAGAGCATTGCCAGAAATAGATGGCTTCAAACCCTCACACAGAAAATTATTATATACAATGTATAAAAATGGTCTCTTGAATCCGGAGAGAGAACGTTCCAAATCGGCAAATATAGTCGGTGCTACTATGAAGCTCAATCCTCACGGCGACCAGTCAATATATGATACTATGGTACGTCTCACACGAGGAAATGAATCACTTCTGCATCCTTATATAGATTCAAAAGGTTCTTTCGGAAAAGCGTATTCCCGTGATATGAGATGTGCTGCGGCAAGATATACAGAAGCAAAGCTTGCACCAATCTGTAAAGAACTTTTCAGGGATATTGATAAGGAAACTGTTGATTTTGTTCCAAATTACGATAATACAATGCTTGAACCTACTTTACTTCCGGCAAGCTTTCCGACTATACTCGTAAATTCCAATGTAGGTATAGCAGTTTCAATGGCAAGTAATGTATGTCCGTTTAATCTTCAGGAAGTATGCGAAACCTGTATAGCACTTATGAAAAATCCAGAACACGACATTTTAAGCACCTTAAAAGCTCCTGACTTCCCAGGAGGTGGATTTATTCTTTATGATGAAGATGAATTACAAAAAATCTACAACACCGGTAGAGGCAGTATAAAAGTACGTTCAAAATATAGCTATGATAAATCTGCAAACTGTATAGAAATCACTGAGATACCATACAGCACTAATATTGAAGCAATAATAGAAAAAATTGTTGACCTGATAAAACAGGGAAAAATCAGAGAAATTTCCTATATTCGTGATGAAACTGATATTGACGGTCTTAAAATAGCTATAGACCTTAAAAGAGGTACTGACCCTGAAAAACTTATGCAGAAGCTTTTCAGACTTACTCCATTACAAGATAATTATTCCTGTAATTTTAATATTCTTATTGCTGGTACTCCTAAAGTAATGGGAATACGTGAAATTTTAAGCGAATGGACAGCTTTCAGAACAGAATGCATCGAAAGACGTACTTATTTTGACCTTACAAAGAAAAAAGAAAAATTACATCTTCTGGAAGGTCTTTCAAAAATTCTGCTTGATATTGACAAGGCGGTAAAAACCATACGTGAGACGGAGGCAGAAGATGATGTTATCCCAAATCTTATGATTGGTTTCGGAATTGATGAAATTCAGGCTGAATACGTTGCAGAAATAAAACTCAGAAATATCAATAAACAGTATATTTTAAAGCGTATTGAAGAAATTGACTCGCTTAAAAAAGACATTGCGGAAATGGAAGAAATTCTTCAAGATAAATCCAAAGTAAGAGAT
>CAMWNQ010000175.1 GCA_947175655.1 uncultured Clostridia bacterium
ACCATATATTTATATGATTACGCTAGTAGTTTTGGAAAATTTTTCTTAAAATTTACTTAGTTTTCAAAAATTTCTCACTTTGCAATCAGGCACTCCGCCTACTATTATATTTTCTGCTATAAGGAATTCAAAATCTGCTTCTGATGAAAAACTGTAAAGTGGTATTGCTGAATTGATGTCCGCACTTATAAGCACAGATATACGGTGACAGGTCTGATTTATTCCTGCTGATGTAAATTCACTTTTAAGTACCACTTCAACATTCCCTACAGAGCATATATTTAATGGAACTGATATTCCTTTTCCAGCTAAAAGATAACTGTCTGTCAAAGAGCCAATAGGAATTTTAGTTTTTAAATTTCTGCTCTCAGAAAATTCATCAGCAATTTTAACAGCAAGTTCAGATTGTACTTTATTTATATTATAGCTTATTGTTTCGATAGATACAGGTGTACCATTTTCATCATAAAGAACAGTTGAAAAATTACTGTAATTATATTCATTTTCTTTAAGATAATCTGAAACTGCTTTGTTTATTATCCTGTTCGCCATAAGACCAGAATAATATTCGCCTTGTTTTACCGCAGTAGGAGCTATATTTTTTTCTATGCCTCTTATCAAAAAAAACAATATTAATATAAATATCAAAATTATTAAAAATATTCTTAGCCTTTTACCATTTATATTGGCACTCCGTTTTCTCATACCTGCACCCACTTTATCTAAAAATATAAAAAAATTACAGGAGTTTTAACACTCCTGTTTTTAAATGAAATATGAAATACAAAATAAAAAATTTAAAAAATAATTATATTAACTGTCCATTGATATGTCATTTTCTATTGCCATAGGGGAAAACTCTTCAGTAGGGAATTTAATTTTATCAAATATATCACAAGGTGTATCCTTTTCCGTACGGCATTCCTTTTTAGGTATAACATACTCATACGATGGTACCATAAGTGTTACTGGACGTGTTACCTCTACCACTGAAAACAGTCCAAGAGTCATTATTACTGTACGTTTTCTCTGGCATTTGCTTTCACACATATCATCATTACAGCATACCGTGCCTATACGTGTTTCAAGCACAATGGGTTCTACTACCTGAACATTGGCAGATGGAAAATTCACAGTCTCACAGCAACAATCCGTTGAACCTATTCTTGCACCATTGCTGAAAAATGTCTTTGTATTTGCTTCGCTTCCATAAAGTATACAGTTTTTGTTTGCATATGCCGTACCGGTCAGGAACATAGGCTTATCGCAGGCTTTTTCATATGCAAGTATCTCTACTCTGAAAGTATAAGTAAGGTCGATTGAATAAAATCCCTTGTTGAACGGAACTGATTCAATATTTATACATATATCCGAAACTTTAACGCATTTGGATTTCACTACATTGATATTGCAGGGAAGTTCACCCATATCAAGTATAACGGGAATATTGTTAAGACAATCCCTGTCACTGCAACTATCAAATATGCGGTTTACTTTTATCGGAACAAGTTCCCGAAATCCGTTTGCATTTGGCATACAGTCAAATTCTTCACTCATAACTAATCCTCCTGAAACATATTTGAAGTATTTGTTTTTTATATTTATACTTCTCTTTACATAATATTCAGGATTTTAAAAAATAGTGACATCTTTTATTATTTTTTTCTGTCTGCTATAATTTTCTGTGCAATTTCATTATATTCAGCATCCGTATCAAGACCATATGAATCAGGATAATATATATAATCAATTACATCAAGACCGGTTTCTTTTTCAAGAACATCAAGCCAGTAATCAATTTCCGATTCTGAATACTCAACCTCACATATCTTTTTTACAACTTCATATATCTGTGTATCAGTAAGCTTTTCCGGATTATCAGGTATAAGCAAACGCTTTGCCAATTCTTCAAGACTAGTCCAGCCCCAGTATTCAAAAAACATATTGATATCTATATCCGATTTACCTGTTAATTTTTCAAGCTCTGAAACTCTTTTCTTGTTTTCATCAGCATCATTAAAATTTTCAGCTATTTCATCAATGATTTCCATTGCCTTACTTAATTTTTCACTGTCAATATCAAACATAAAAATATCCCTTAGCTGTTTTTATCTACCTGATGAAATTTCTTGAGATTTCCTATTTTTTCATTTCTCTCATCAAGAACTTTTTCAACTTCTGACCATTCAAGACCCTGATTTGCACAAAGTACCATTACATGATAAAGAAGGTCATTTATTTCATTTTTAAGTTCATCATTATCACCGTTCTTTGCAGCAATAACGGTTTCTGTAGCTTCTTCGCCTATTTTCTTGCAGATTTTGTCTACACCTTTATCAAAAAGATAACAGGTATATGAATTTTCCTGTGCAGTACCATTCTCATACTGTCTTTTTCTTTCCTTGATTACTTCAAAAATTTCTTCATAAACTGTCATTTTTTTATAACTCCTTTATTTATTATACTATACATTTTAAATGAGTTATGATAACTCATCTTCAATTTTCAAAATTTCAGCAGAATCAATATCAGTTGCATATTCAACATCACGCAACTTTCTTTTAATTGCTTTGGTTCTTGTACCAATAAGTTTATCCATATCCTCATCAAGTTGACGTATTCTTTTTTTAGCAGAGTCAAAAGCCTTTTCAAATTTATCAAATTCTGTTTTAACTGCACTGAGAATTTCCCAAACTTCATTACTTCTTTTTTGTATCTGCAAAGTTTTAAAGCCCATTTGTAAAGAATTTAACATAGCTGCCATAGTAGAAGGTCCTGCTATATTTATACTATATTCACGTTGAAGAACCTCTAATAATCCGTGATTGACTACTTCTGCATACAATCCTTCAAATGGTAAAAACATAATTGCAAAATTAGTTGTATACGGAGGTGATATGTATTTATCATGAATATCTTTAGCAGATTTTTTTATAACAGTTTCTAATTTTTTATAAGCAGTTTGAATATCATTAGTATTTCCACTGGCATAAGCATCTTGCAAATCGGAAAAGGTATCCCCCGGAAATTTAGAATCTATTGGTAAATATATATATCCATCATCTTTGGCAGGAAGTTTTATAGCAAATTCAACACGTTCAGAACTGTTTGGAATAGTAGATACTTCTGTATCATACTGTTCAGGAGTCAAAATTTCTTCCAATATAGCACCAAGTTGCAATTCGCCTAAAATACCTCTTGTTTTTACATGAGAAAGAACTTTTTTCAAATCACCAACACCTGCTGCTATAGATTGCATCTCACCAAGTCCCTTGTATACTTGCTCTAATCGTTCGCTAACCAATTTAAAAGAATTATTCATTCTTTCTTCAAGAGTCTTTTGCAACTTATCATTTACTGTATTTTGTATTTCATTAAGCTTATTATTATTATCTTCTTGCATACGGGAAAGACCTTTGGATATAGTTTCTCTCATAGCATCAAGTTTTTGTTCATTGGTACTTTCAAGAGTTTTCAGACGTTCTTCAAACTGTTTCATTTGAACCTGTATTGAATTATTAATAAGTTCTTGCTTTT
>CAMWNQ010000176.1 GCA_947175655.1 uncultured Clostridia bacterium
AAATCTACATAGAATAGTTTGCAATCTAGAGATAAATAAAGTTGCCTCAGGAAATTATAGATTTTTATACAAAAATTTCCAATGGAGCTGTTTTATATCCTAATGATTGTTGCAATTTAGAACCTTTTGAAAATTGGTACTTTGATGAAAAATTAATTCAAACCGATTTTGATATCGAAAATGATGTAACTTATGATGATTATTGTGCTATTAAAAATAAAAACAATGGCTATTTTTTTGAAGATTTCGGCAATATTGCTTTAATGGATTTGGGTTGTGCTATGACATATAATATTGTGGTTAAAGGAAATCACTATGGAGAAATTATCGGAGAGTATGAAATGTATCTTGAGATAACTAACAAGAATTTTCTTGATTGGTTTGAAGGGTGTCTTGATGGTATTGATGAAATGATGATTTAAAATATAATCCTATAATAATTCATTATTTATGTTAATGAAAAAAGATTGAGGTAAGTTCTGATTTATAATAAAAAAATGAAGGAGGCTGAAAAATGCTTGCAAAAAGAATAATACCGTGTCTTGATGTAAGAAATGGAAAAGTAGTAAAAGGTGTTAATTTTGAGGGTGTCAAAGATGTGGGAGACCCCGTGGAATGTGCAGAAGAGTATAATAAACAGGGCGCAGATGAGATTGTATTCTATGATATAACGGCATCTTTTGAGGGGAGAGGAGTTTTTCTCGATGTTGTAAGAGAAACTGCTAAAAAAGTATTTGTACCGCTTACAGTAGGCGGAGGAATAAAGACTGTTGATGACATAAGGGAAACTCTCAGAGCCGGAGCTGATAAAGTATCAGTAAATTCACAGGCAGTAAAGAATCCTGATTTGATTAAAGACGGTGCAGATATTTTCGGCAGTCAGTGTATATGCGTTGGAATTGATGCAAAAAAAATTGCTGATAAGAAATGGACTGTATACATAAACGGCGGACGTGTTGATATGGGCATAGATTTGATTGACTGGGTAAAGAAAATAGAACAGCTCGGAGCAGGTGAAATATGTCTTAATTCCATTGATGCTGATGGTACAAAGGCAGGTTTTGACATTGAGATGCTTAAAGCTGTGTGTGATTCTTGTAGCATACCAGTTATTGCAAGCGGTGGAGCTGGTAAAATAGATGACTTTTCAGAAGTATTTGAAAAAACCGGAGCTACTGCGGCACTTGCGGCATCACTTTTCCATTTTAAAGAACTCACTGTTCAGGAAGTAAAGACACATTGCAGAAATAAAGGTGTTATTGTTAGATAAATCTGAATTCAGGTTTTAAGAAATGAGGTATCTTAGAATGTATATTAAAGAAGCTGATGTAATGGATACTTGGTTTCCTAAAAATCCGGGAGCTATATTGCAAAAAGCATATGAATTTGAGTCTGATATCTGGATAGAAGTAAACGAACAAAGAGAAAACGCTAAAATTTTGTTGGATATATTGAAACTTCATATTCGTAGCGGAACACACATTACAATTATTACAGATGGTTCAGATGAAGTCGAAGCGGCAGATGCTATTGCAGATTTGGTTACTAATGATTATTATAATGATATTTGGTAAAGTCTTGATTTATAAGTAATAATCGAAGAAATATTATTTTGAGATAAATTTATGGAGGTGCATTTATGAATAATAATATTAGTGTATGTGGTGCGGATTGTTCAAAATGTTATTGCTATGAAACAAAAATGTGTACAGGCTGTAATGACTGCAAGGGTAGGGTATTCCATTGCCCTGATGAACAGGAATGTGCAATATATCATTGTTGTGTAACAGAACATGGATATTTGAACTGTTTGAATTGTGATAAGATTCCTTGTGATATTTGGAAGAAAATCCGAGACCCGAAATTTAGTGATGAAGAATTTGAACATAATATAGCAGAAAGAATAAAGACTCTTCAAAATGGTGATTAAAGGTAAATGATATGAAAATTAGATTAATGAATATATCTGACTATGAACAGGTTTATCAATTATGGTTATCTTGTGCTGGAATGGGACTTAATAATCTTGATGACTCCAGAGAGGGTATAGAAAGATTCTTAAACAGAAATCCCGATACTTGTTTTGTTGCAGAAGATGATAAAAAAGTAATTGGTGTTATTATTGTTGGAAATGACGGAAGACGAGGATATATTTATCACACGGCAGTATCTCCTGAATACAGAAATCAAGATATTGCAACAGAACTTGTAAACGAAGCAATGAGAGCATTAAAAAATCTTGGTATCAATAAAACTGCATTAGTGGTATTTTCTAAAAATTCAGGCGGTAATGCTTTCTGGGAAAAACTTGGCTTCACTTCAAGAGAAGATTTGGTATACAGAAACAAAACAATTACTGAAATGATAAGAATAGATACATAAAGTTTAATGATAACAAGAGGAATGTAATATGGTATTATTGATTGTTGATATGCAAAAATTAATTGTAAATGAAACTTTATATAAGTTTAAAGATTTTATGTCAAATATAAAGTTACTTATAGATACTGCCCGAACTGAAGGTATTGAAGTAATATTTACAAGACACGATGACGGCATTGGAGAACTCTTATCAAAAGGAAATGAAGGGTTTGATATATGTGATGAATTTCAGCCAGTCAATGAAGAAAAAATATTTGATAAGACAGTCAATAGTCCATTCAAAGAATCCGGCTTGCTTGAATATCTGAAATCAAAAAAAGAACATTTATTAATTGTAGCCGGTCTGCAAACGGAATATTGTATTGATGCAACAGTTAAATGTGGGTTTGAGTATGATTTTGACATTATTGTTCCAGAATATTCAAATTCTACATTTAATAATGAATTTATGTCGTCAGAAGAAAGCTATAAGTATTATAATAAGAATATTTGGAATGAAAGATATGCAAAATGTCTTTCTTTAGAAGATACACTTAAAATTATGAAAAATAATATTGATACAAAATAGATTATTTATGAAAGGAATAAAAAAGGTATGGTTAAAATTGATTTGAATGACCTTGATAAATTTTTTATTAAAGGTGAACTGATACCGGCGATATGCTATGAAGTAAACACAAAAACAGTGCTTATGCTTGCATATATGAATAAAGAGAGTTTAAAAAAGACTCTTGAAACCGGATATACTTGGTTCTGGAGTCGTTCCAGACAGGAATACTGGAATAAAGGGGCAACATCTGGTCACTTGCAGAAAGTAGTATCTATATACGGAGACTGCGATAATGATACATTGCTTGTAAATGTTGAACAGACAGGCGTTGCGTGTCATACGGGTGAATACAGTTGTTTCTTTAATGAAATTTATGGCGATTAATAAATGATGGGTTGCTGTAAAAAGGAGTATATATGGAAATTGTTATTATTTGTTTAATAGTTATATGTATAGTTTTTCAAATTATTGTTTTAGTTAAGCAAAATAATAAAAGTGATAATAACCAAATTGATTTGATACGTTCTGTCATATCCGACAGTCAAAGCAGTTTAAGACAGGAACTGGCTGTATTTATACAAAATTCTATAAAGTCTTTTGG
>CAMWNQ010000177.1 GCA_947175655.1 uncultured Clostridia bacterium
CTCTATTACTATTGTAACACAAATTTTAAAAAAATCAAGGGTTTTTTGAAAAAATCCACAAAAAAATTTTTTCAGCTCAGATTTTATTTATTTCTGATTTTGATTTGTTCAGATGTATCATCACTGCTGATAAGAAAACCGGCAAAAATCCAGAATAAAGGAGAAAAATTAATATTTCCCGCACCTATAAGAAAAATAATAATACCACAGAGTACACCAACAAAAGAAATATAATTCAGACTGTTATTTTTATCTGCCTTTAATTTTTTAATCCCAGTATACATAACCAGACATATGATAATTATAAAAAACAATAATGATGGTATACCTCTCGTTCCGGCAATATATAGATATTCATTGTAATTTTTATCAAAAGTATCATTGTTTTCAATAACATTGTAACTTGAATGAAGCTGTGGATATATTAAATTTTCTTCTCCTGTTCCAGTAATAGGATATTTTTTTATTATATCAATTGTCTTTGAATTTATATATAAATAAACATCAGCAGTATTTTCTATATCAAATTTTTCCGGATTGTAATTTCCGCTTGAACCAAGACGGTTAAAAGAATCAAACCACATCAAAGCACCATCGTGAAGGGAATATTTTGAATTCTCACATACTATACCTGAATTTATAAGCAATACAGCTATAACTGATGATATAATAATTCCCCAAGGCTTACAAATATTTTTTATATTCATCTTTTTCGTAAATACTATCATAAATGCAGTTATAACAGCAAAGCTTATACCAACAAGTGATATAAGAGAGTAAGTAAAAATCATAACAAAAGCAAATAATAAAGAAGAAATAAAATATATTATTTTTCTGTTTTTTCCATCAAGAATGAGACTGCCCAAAAGAGATATAGCAAGAGCAATGCTTAAAACCATAGCAAGAAAAAGAGGGCTCTGTGAAAGACCTGAAGATGCATTTACATCACCGGCAGACACTATATAATTATATTTGCTTGGCATTGAATCAATAAAAATCTGAGGAACTGCCCAGAGAGAATTTATAATGCCCATAGCAACTACAGAATCAAATACTATTATTTTAAACTTATCCCCTGATATTGCTGAGGCTGTTACAAAAAAGCAGAAATAGAATATCAGTGCGAGCAGACCTTCTCCCCTTCCATCAAATCCATAAAGAGAAACATTTTTATCATATGAATTAATCAATGATATAACACCCCATAAAAGCATAGCTCCGAAAAAAAGAATGGGTATAAGTTTTTTATTTTCTATATATCCCTTTATAAATGCGATGATGCTCATAATCATACATATTACACCACACAATGACAAAGCTCCTGATATAATAGGATATGATATTTTATCAATATTAAGTTCACATGGAATAACTGAAACTGATATTAAAATACAGGTAAGTACAAGACTGAATGATGCCATTTTTGAATATTTTTCCTTAGTGAGATTTAAAATAAAATTAGAATTTTCACTTGTATTAAATATAGTTTTAGCCATAAAAAACCTCCTTAAAAAATAAAAATTAATGCGGACAACTTAATTGTCCGCATATTGAACAAACCTATTTAGCGTAATCAGTTACACGGCTTTCACGGATAAGATTGATTTTAATCTGTCCAGGATAATCCATTTCTTTTTCAATCTGATTAGCAATTTTTCTGGCTGTAATAACCATTTGTTCATCATTTATGACTTCAGGAGTAACCATAACTCTTATTTCACGTCCTGCCTGAACAGCAAAGCATTTTTCAACACCCTGATAAGAAGTACAGATTTCTTCAAGCTTCTGAAGTCTCTTGATATAGCTTTCATAATTTTCACTTCTTGCCCCTGGTCTCGCAGCTGATATGGCATCAGCAGCCTGAACTATACAAGCAATAACTGTTTTGGGTTCAACATCATTGTGATGAGCTTCTACAGCATGAATTATATTTGCATTTTCGTTGTATTTTTTACATACATCAACGCCAATCTGAACATGAGAACCTTCTATTTCAGCAGTAAGAGCCTTTCCTATATCATGAAGAAGTCCGGCACGTCTTGCCATATTCGCATCTACTCCGAGTTCATGTGCAAGAACACCAGCAAGTTTAGATACTTCTATAGAATGATCAAGAACATTCTGACGATAACTGGTTCTGAAATGGAGTCTGCCTATAAGTTTAATAAGTTCGTGATTTATGCCGTGGACGTTAGTTTCTATAATAGCTCTTTCGCCCTCCTGCTTTATGCGATGTTCAACTTCACGCTTAGCCTTTTCAACCATTTCTTCTATACGTGTAGGATGAATACGACCATCAGCAATAAGTTTTTCTATTGCTATTCTTGCTACTTCACGTCTTACTTGGTCAAAACACGAGATAGTTATAGCTTCAGGAGTATCATCAATAATCAGGTCAACACCTGTAAGAGTTTCAAGAGTTCTTATATTTCTGCCTTCACGACCTATAATTCTTCCCTTCATCTCATCATTAGGAAGCGGAACTACTGAAACAGCACTTTCAGAAACCTGATCAGCTGCACACTTTGATATAGCAAGAGAAATATAATTTCTGGCTTTTTCCTGACAGTCATCTTTAAGCTGTTGTTCATAAGCTGAAATTTTCAGTGCTTTTTCGTGAACAAGGTCATTTTCGAGATTTGACAATATGTATTCTTTTGCTTGTTCTTTAGTAAATTCGGAAATTCTTTCAAGAGTATCAATTTGTTCCTGTTTAACAGATTCAGCATCTTTTAAAGCATCATCGGCTTTTTTAAGCTTCTGATTAAGAAGTTCATCTTTTTTCTCAAGATTATCATTTTTCTTATCAAGACTTTCCTCTTTTTGCTGCATACGTCTTTCCTGACGTGACAGCTCTGCTCTGCGGTCCTTAATTTCTTTTTCAGCCTCTGAGCGAAGCTTGTGGATATCATCTTTAGCCTCAACAAGAGCAACTTTCTTCTTGTTTTCAGCTTCTTTTTTAGCATCATCAAGAATACGTTCAGCCTCTTTTTCTGCTGAACCCATAACTGACTCTGCCTGCTGTTTACGTTGTTCTATACCATCTTTAACGCCTCTTTTATAGTTACTGTTAGCTGAAACAACAACAGCTATGACGGCAACAACAATCAGCACAGCAATAATAATTATTGAATATAAAGGTTCCATAGAGTGCATTACCTCCTTTAAGTAAATAAGTAAAATATAATTTGATTTTGTATCATCAACTTAATTACATAAGGGCGGTAAGACCGCTGTTATAATACAAATAAAAATAGAGAAAAAAATAATCTCTAATAAAATATTTTCTTAAAACAGAATTTATTTAATTTTGAGTAGATATTATAAAAAACGATTCAATACTGCCCAAGTAATATTCTGTAAAATACAACATAATTATTATACACTTTTTTCATTTGTTTGTCAAGCACTTTTATTAATACTCTATAAAAATCAATTTTATAAATTAATTTGCATTCACTTTTTACTTATCTCCC
>CAMWNQ010000178.1 GCA_947175655.1 uncultured Clostridia bacterium
CTGTTGTTGTTGTAGCTGCTGCTGTTGTTGTAGTTGCAGCTGGTGTTGTTGTTGTGTCAGCAACAATCTCAATTGAACCATCAAGAAGTTTAACATTAGCAGTAATGTCGTTCTGTTTTTCATCAACAATCATCATACCACTGCCCCAAGTTACTGGGTAAATGCCAGCAGGACAATCAGCTGGTACTGTATATGTAAGAACGAATACAGTTGCACCATCAGAAGCTGCTACATTAAATGCTGATTTTGTATCAAATGCGATGAGTTCTTCTGCAATGTTAGCAACGACTCTAGCTGCATAGCCTTCACTTTCCTTGCTTACATCTGAAAGTGCAATGCCGCCGCTCTTGTCAACGTTAATTGAACCGTCCATACCAGCAACTGCAATATCTGTACCCTTTACTACTACTTTAAGTTCTACAGTATCGCCAGGTTTAGCTGTTACTTCTGGAATATCCCAGCCGATTGTACCAGACTGGAGTGTATCAGCAACGATTTCAATATAACCATCTGTAAGTTTGATATTTGATGTAACATCATTCTGATTTTCATCAACTATCATCATATCACTGCCCCAAGTTACTGGATATTTTCCAGGCTTGCAATTATCAGGAACAGTATATACAAGAGTAAATACATTTGAACCGTCAGCAGCTTTTACGTTAAATGCTGATTTTGTATCAAATGCGATAAGTTCTTCAGCGATATTAGCAACAACTCTTGCTGTATATCCCGTGCTTTCATCGCTTACCTTAGAAAGTGCAATACCACCGCTCTTATCAACATTGATAGAACCATCCATACCTGCAACGCCGATTACATCGCCCTTAACCTTAACGTCCATTGTAACAGTATCGCCAGGTTTAGCAGTTACTTCAGGAATAACCCATTCAATTTCACCTTCCTGAGCCTTTGAAAGGATTTCAATTGAACCGTTTGTAAGTTTGATATTTGATGTAACATCATTCTGATTCTCATCAACTATCATCATATCACTGCCCCAAGTTACTGGATATTTTCCAGGCTTGCAATTATCAGGAACAGTATATACAAGAGTAAATACATTTGAACCGTCAGCAGCTTTTACGTTAAATGCTGATTTTGTATCAAATGCGATAAGTTCTTCAGCGATATTAGCAACAACTCTTGCTGTATATCCCGTGCTTTCATCGCTTACCTTAGAAAGTGCAATACCACCGCTCTTATCAACATTGATAGAACCATCCATACCTGCAACGCCGATTACATCGCCCTTAACCTTAACGTCCATTGTAACAGTATCGCCAGGTTTAGCAGTTACTTCAGGAATAACCCATTCAATTTCACCTTCCTGAGCCTTTGAAAGGATTTCAATTGAACCGTCTATAAGCTTAACCTTTGATGTAATATCAACTTGGTTTTCGTCAACAATCATCATATTGCTGCCCCAAGTTACTGGATATTTTCCAGGTTTGCAGTTAGCAGGAACTTTATAAGTGAGAACGAAAACGTCTGAATCTTCAATAGCCTTTACGTTGAATGCTGATTTTGTATCAAATGCAACGAGTTCTTCAGCAATATTAGCAACAACTCTTGCTGTATATCCTGTGCTTTCATCGCTTACTGAATCAAGCTTAATACCTTCACTACTGTCAACATTTACTGCACCATCCATACCAGCAACAGCAATATCATTGCCCTTTACCTTAACTTTCATCTGAACAGTATCACCAGGGTTAGCAGTTACATCAGGAATAATCCACTGAATTTCACCGCTCTGAACTGGAGGTGCTACTGTTGTAACAGTTGTAGTTTTAGTAGTTGTTGTAGTAACTGCTGTTGTAGCAGTTGAAGCTGATGTTGTAGTAACTGCATCGCCGATTGTGATAGAACCAGCAAGAAGATTTACAGGAGCATCATTATTGTCATTATCTGCAACAATTCTATCATTATTAGCTGGGTCAAGGTACATTTCGATTGGATATACGCCATCTGGTGTGCTTGGATCAATCTTGAAGCAAATCTGTAAAAGTTCAGAACCTTCTGTTTCACAAACACGACCTACAGCCTTGCCGTCCGCACCTGTAACTTCACAGTGGAAATTAAGTATTGGAAGAGTAGCGTTTACTGCAACAGCTACTTTACCATATGCATCACAAGTCTTCTTAGCCTTGTCACCAGCCCATACGAGTTCATCTGGGAACTTGAATGAAAGTGCTGCAGCAGCAATTGTCTGATCAGACGCCTTAGAAACTATAACAGGAACACGGAACATACCTGTTTTTGATGCTTCAAGTTCTTCACGGGTTATTGTTATATCATCAACTTTCCATGAAAGACCATCAGGAAGCGGATTTACTGAACCACTCTTAGTTGTAACTGTTGTCTGTGTAGTCTGTGCAACGCCAGCTGTTGTAGCCGATGACGTTGTTGTAACAACCGGAGTTGTAGTAGTATCTGCATCACCGATTGTAATAGAACCAGCAAGAAGAGTTACATTAGCAGTTGTATTATCATTGTCAGCAACAATTCTGTCATTGTTAGCTGGGTCAAGATACATTTCAATTGGATATACACCATCCGGTGTACTTGGATCAATCTTGAAGCAAATCTGTAAAAGTTCAGCATCTTGTGTTTCGCAGACACGACCTACAGCCTTGCCATCAGCACCTGTAACTTCACAGTGGAAGTTAAGTATTGGAAGAGTAGCGTTTATTGCAACAGCTACTTTACCATATGCATCACAAGTTTTTTTAGCTTTGTCACCAGCCCATACGAGTTCATCTGGGAACTTAAATGACAATGCTGCAGCGGCAATTGTCTGGTCAGATACCTTAGAAACTGTAACAGGAACACGGAACATACCTGTTTTTGATGATTCTAATTGTTCACGAGTTATCTTTATATCTGATACCTTCCAAGTAAGATCGCCGTCAGCTTTTTTATTTGCAGTCACGTCTGCATTTGCCAAATTGCCTAAAGCGACATTAGACTGTCCGGCAGGGTTCTCCCCACCGGCAGCCAATGTACTTAATGGAACAGCAAATGAGCTTGCGAGTACCGAAATACCCATACACACGGACGTAACTGCTGAAAGAAATTTCTTCATTAGCATTTCCTTTCCGAGTCAATACTCAAACTGCACTATCCTTAATTATAAGAAAAATACATTAAATTTTTAATTATTATGCCTTGTCAGGAAGTGTTACAAGCTTAACAAGTGACTTGATAATGCTTGTTGAGTCAGCAGCTGTAAGCTTGCCATCGAGGTTAACTTCAGCGTTAATCTTACCCTGTGGCTTGAGATTATATTTTGCATTGTCAACGAGGTACTGGTTGAGGCAAACAACGTCAGCGATATTTACAAGGCCGTCAACGTTTGCGTCACCATAGAGAACAGTGCCAGAACCTGTTGAGTCTGTTGAACCGCCTGCATTTGTTGTTGTTTTTGTAGTTGCTGCTGTTGTAGCTGCTGTAGTT